>JBDHTT010000006.1:0-36702 GCA_039808785.1 Alphaproteobacteria bacterium | reverse complement strand
ATTTGAAACAGGAAATCCGTGAGCGCGAAGCCCGTGAACGTATGATGCGTCAACGCCAAATGGAAGAGCGTATGCGCAAACAGGCGCAAAACCAAAATCATGGAGCAGGGCCTGCGCAAGGGGCTTCCGGTGGGCAGTCCAACGGCGCAAAATCGGCACCGGCCAAAAACGCTGCTGCATCTGAACCCGCCGCACAACCATTTTGGAATAAAATTGTTGAGAAAATTACGAAGATTGGCAAAGCGGCTTAATCTTCTACAACGATTCCCCACCATATGAGCAATCTAGGCACGGTGACGCTAACTATCATCGTGCCAATTCGCCTTTATACTAGGAATACTGAACTCCTGGACGTTGTCACTTCGCTCCTTACATAGTCTCCCTACGCTGCGTCGCTTGGGTCGTCACCAAAAATTCAGTATTCCTAGTATAATTGCAAAAGATCTATTTCCCCTCACAGAGCGGGTCTTTGGATTTCTCCGCCGGGGTGTTGATAGTGTTGCAGATATAATCAATCATAAAATTCACCTCAACCGGGTCCATTTTATCGGCACTGGATTTGAGGATTTCGAGCATCATACCATGGGCCATATCTTTGTCGCCCATTTGTGAGGCCAAAATCGCACGCATCTGTAATGGCCAGGCAGGCATGCCGGGTTTATAAGTCGCGGCCAGTTCATCGGCCAATTCCAATGCCAATTTGTCGTTTTTGAGGCGGTGTTTGGCCAGAAAAACCGCCTGACCCAGCCAACGCCATTTGTCGGCTTCGGGATATTTGCCGACCTTGCGCAAATACTCAATCACCGGATAAAGCTGCTCAACATTTTGTGAGGCCCCGAAATAATACCCCGCCAAAAACGGCGTATAGTCAGAGATTTTGTTGAGTTGGTCAGAAAGATTAAACCACTGTCCCAAATGATCATAATTGTAATCCTTGAGGGCCTTCACCTCGCCCGTCAAATTGCCGAAATTTTGGAGCGTGATGACGCTCGCCCGATACGCCAATTCACGGTCACCCAAAAATGCGGATTGAACGGATAGAGACGATGGCGCGGGCGGCACATTGGCCCATTGCGGTAATTTTTTGTGTGAATAAATCCACAATCCGATATTGGCCGTCAGCACCACCAGAAAGAAAAAAACAAGTGCGAATCCTAATGGTTCGGAATGATATCGGGACGGATTGCTTGACATGATCGGCCCCAAATTTAGAATTGTCGCCGTTTGAGATCAATCAGCGCCGCGGTTAAAATCAATGCCAAAAACAAAATGGCTTGCCCGCAGATAAACGCCCAACTTTGCCAATCATGATTGCCGTAAATCAGCCAGGATGTTTGCGCCATCAGGTCAAGCCGCGGTATAACCATGGCGATCATGTCCATGACATAGGCCAGCCCCTTAAAAAGCACTGTCGAGGCCAAATTGGCATGTGCGATGGCCATAAGATTCCCGATCATCCGCGCCAAAACGTAAAACCCAAGGGTGGAGAGCCCCGAACTCACGGGGCTGTTTAATACCAGCGCAAAAAAGAACGCCGTATTGGCCACCAATATATATTCCGCCGCCACGCCGCAAGACCACAGGGCCAGCCCTTCGGAAAACTGCCCGCGATTGAGCGCAAAGATGATGAGGGTCAAGAATGCACCGCTCAAAACCGCCAACAGGGAAAAAGCGGCAGCGTGCGAGAGAATAAATTGCAGGCGGGAGATGGGCCGTGTGAGCAAAAACTCAACATCCCGCGCATCAAAGGATCTCCGCACATAAAACACCACAAACAGCACAAGGCCAATCAGGGTGAGAATGCGAATGCCACCTGCGGCATAGGTCATCACAAATTGACCCTGTTCGATAATCGCGGCCGAGCCGGAGAAAATAGAGAGGCACGCGCCCAAAATAGAAATAACGGCAATGCCCCACATCATACGATCACGCATTGCCGCCATTAAAACATATTTTATTAAGTGTGCCGACATGGGAAACTTTCTGAAATGACGATTATAATTTATGTGGCCGGCGATCCTGTCCAAAGGTGCGGTATAATTCCCGGTCGGTTTGGTGGATGGAACTATCTGCGCTGTCCAATATCGTGGCTTTCATGAAAATAACCAACTCGGTTTTTTTAATTCTGTCCCCCTGATTGCGGAACAATGTTCCAACAACGGGGATTTCACTTACAATAGGTGCTCCCTCTTGCGTAGAGGTGGACGTATCTTGCAACAATCCCCCCATCACCATCATTTCGCCTGATTTCATATTCAATACAGAATCGACTTCCTGAACATTGACGATAGGGATTTTCGAATCAATTTCGATATTTGTCTGTGCTGCGACATAAGCAACCGCAGGATCAGATACGCTATCCACAATGCGCGTTACAGTGGGGCGCACCTGCATGGAAATAGTTTTATTGTCCTGATCAATCGATGGCATGACATTAATTAATACCCCCTCAGGAACAGTTTTGGCTTCACTCTCAATGTCGGTTGTTGCTGCGGTTGTATCCGTGGCTTCTGTCCGGGTCAAATCAATTTTAAAAAACACTTGATTTCTAGCCACATTGAGAACTGCTGATTGGTTATTCAGAACAGTCAAGCGTGGGCTGGCCAACGCATGAACTGTTCCAAAACGAGATAGTGCGCTCACAAAATTTTGAATATTATGACCTAAAAAACCGAAAGTAATGCTGTTATCTGAAGTCGTGCTGAAGGACGGTTTTCGAAAATTTTGCCCGATATCAAATTCGCCGATACGGTCCATCATTGTCCAGTCAATCCCGGCTGAGAATTCATCAGATAATGTGACCTCTAGTACTTTTGCCTCGATTAGAACTTGTGATGTAGAGGCCTTTTTAAGGGCCTCAAGATATTCCCGCACTTGTTTATGTTGGCGTTCATTGGCATAGACCGAAATAATGCCGGCTTGTTTGTTGATGGAATAGCTGGGGGTGAAGGCTACCTGATTGGGTCCCGTTCCTCCTGTATCTGAAGCCAATCCAGTGGGAAGCGATTCGATTGTGAGTGTGGGTGCCGTTGAGGGGGCTGATGACACAGGGGGCGCGGCCACGGATGAAGAGGGGGTGAGCGGTTGTGCCGTTGAGGGGGATGCTGTGGGCAGGGTCGGGGCCAATCCCCCCGTGCCGGCGGCAGTGTCGCTTGTTGTCCCGGCTGGTGTAGCGGTTGTCGTCGTCGTTGTGGTTGATGTGGCAGGCGTGGGGCTTGACGGGACTGATACAGGAGTTGAGATGAAGACTTCCTCCCCGGCCTGTGGTGAAACAGCGTTTGCGCCATTTGCCGTACCGGACTGAGCAGACCCTTCGTTGAGTGCGGATGCATCAAGGGGTGGTACAGTTGTTCCAGCCTGCGCGGGCAGAGGCTTATTGGTCAGAGTAACCGCAGGGTCCTCATCGGTTTTGAGGTAGGATGCGCTCGAATTCGATTGCAAAATTTGTTTCAAATTCGCATCCAATTCCGCCCAGAAATCCGAAGTCGAATCGGTCGCAACCGAGAAGTTTGATCCGCCGCCCGTGCTGCTTGTATCACTTCCGCTGGCAACCGTGACATCTGTTTTCATCGAACTGGAATTTTTACGGACAAAACTTAGATAATCCACTTTGTAATTTTTGCTGTAGGGCGTGTCCAATTCAATGCGAATCGATGTATCATCAAATTTGTAACGCAGCCCAGCAATTTCGCAGATTCTATCAATCACTACATCGAGTGGTTTATCCCGCGCGGTAAAAATAACCGAACCCTTAATACGTGGATCCAATTCGACATCATAGTCAGCCTGTTTGGAGAGCTCAAAAAGTGCCTCACGGATAGGAATGCTCTGATTAATCGCAATCGATACCAAGGGCATGGGGCGCATAGATTTTTGATCGTCAGCCACATAGGGTTCAAGATCAGGAATATCAGCTGCCGATTTATTATCCGCCATTGGCTCCCTAGGTGCCAGCGCGTCGCGGTAATCCTGAACTTCGCTATTGGTTGATCGATCAATTTTTGTGTGATTATTTGCCAAATCGCACGCTGACATTGGAACCAATGCGCTGAATGCTAATAAGGTGGCAATGGTATTTTTAAAAGGGGATTTGAAATTGGTCATGTCTTACTCGTGGGCATGGAGTTTGAGGAGAAATAAAAGAAGAATCAATGAACTGAGTGTGAAACTCAGAAGTGATTCTATAATATTTTAATCAATTTTGCTATAGTTTAGTTGGGGCTCCTCTAAAATCTCTTGACTCTGCCGCAACCAAAGCGGAAAGATGCTGTTTTTTAAGACGTAGGTTTATATAATGCTTGCACTTGCCATTGTCGGCCGGCCCAATGTCGGAAAATCGACTTTATTTAATCGCCTGACCGGAAAACAGCTGGCGCTGGTGGATGATACGCCGGGTGTCACGCGCGATTGGCGTGAAGCCGAAGGGCGCATTTTGGATCAAAAACTCCGGCTCATTGATACGGCCGGGTTAGAGGAAAGATTTGATGAAAGCATGGAAGCCAGGATGCGGCGACAAACCGAACTGGCTTTGGGCTATGCCGATGTGATTCTTTTTGTGGTCGATGGGCGTGCCGGCCTGACCCCAATGGATGAACATTTCGCCAAATGGCTGCGTAAGCAAAAAAAGCCGGTGCTGCTGGTGGTCAATAAATGTGAGCAGGAAAAAATTCTGGACCAGGCGCGTGCCGAAGCCTATGCGCTGGGGCTGGGTGATCCGATTGCCATGTCTGCTGCACACGGTCATGGGTTGGATGAATTATATGAACGCCTGATGCCATATTTTGTTGAGGTTGAGCAAAATATTTATGATGCCGATGACGCACCAACATTCTGGAATGATACGGAATTGGATCAGTTAGAGGGTGATGAGAGCTTTGACTTTGCGCCCGAAGATCGGCCCAAAGACACACCGGGGGATGCGGCCCAAGATAATAGCCAAGGGACTAAAATCCCACCCTCCGCACCGATCCCTGAAAAGCCGGTGCGCATTGCCTTGGTCGGGCGGCCCAATGCCGGAAAATCCACATTGATGAATGCTTTGCTTCAGGAAGATCGCGTGATCACAGGGCCAGAAGCAGGGTTGACCCGTGATTCCATTGCCGTTGATTGGCGGTGGAATGGGCATACATTCCGCTTGATAGATACAGCCGGGTTGCGCCGCAAATCCAAAATCACGCACAAGTTAGAAAAAATGGCAACCGATGATACGCTGCGCGCCATTCGCCTCTCCCAGATCGTGTTTTTATTGATTGATGCTCAGGCACCGCTGGAAAAACAAGATTTGCAGATTGCTGATCTCGTGATCCGCGAAGGGCGCATCCTAGTGATTGCCATCAATAAATGGGACATGGTGAGTGACAAGGTCGCAAAAATGACCGAAATTAAAACCATTTTGGCTGATTCACTCGCGCAAATTCCAGATATCCCTTTTGTAACATGTTCGGCGTTGCGTGAGCAAAATTTGGACGCGCTGATGCAAGCCGGGTTGGATGCCTATAAAATCTGGAATAAACGTGTGTCCACTTGGAAAATCAATCGTTGGTTGGATATGAAGACATCGCAATATCCGCCGCCGCTGGTCGGGGGACGCCCCAATCGTTTGCGTTATATGTCGCAAATCAACACCCGTCCGCCGACCTTTGCGGTATGGGTGTCGAAGCCCGATGACCTGCCTGCTACTTATAAACGCTATCTGATTAATGCCCTGCGCGAAGATTACGGATTGCAAGGGGTCCCCATACGGTTATTGTTGCGGAAAAGTAAGAATCCCTACGCAACTTGAAATTCAGGTCTAGCGAACATGCAAGATCTGGTTGGACTGCGCTTTGATCGTGGGTTTGTTGATCTGCGTCATATTATTTCTTGATTTCTGTTCATGAAAAATTTAAAAACTGGCTATGACATATAAAATTGCAGCTCTCTATCGTTTTGTTCCTATTCAGGATATTTCACGCCATCGCGAGGCGTTGCTGGCTTTGGCCGATCAATTTGATCTGTGCGGGACTTTGTTGCTGGCCCCCGAAGGAGTGAACGGCACCATCGGTAGTTCCAATGGTGGAGTGGATGCAGCCCTTGAGTACCTCAATGCACATTTTGAAATTATGAAGGGTGAGGTCAAGTTTTCAGAGGCCTCAGCGCGGCCATTTTTGCGATACAAAGTGCGGGAAAAGAAAGAAATTGTGACATTGCGCCAGGAATGCGCTAATCCAAATGTGCAGGTGGGAACCTATGTTGAGCCTGCTGATTGGAATGATTTGATCAGTGATCCAGATGTGGTTTTGATTGACACGCGCAATGATTATGAGACCAAAATCGGCATTTTCGAACATGCGATTGACCCGGATATTCAGACATTTACGCAATTTCCAGAGTATGTGAAACAGAATCTTGATCCGGCCAAACATAAAAAAATTGCGATGTTTTGCACCGGCGGGATTAGATGCGAAAAGGCCTCCAGCTATATGCTGGCACAGGGGTTTGAGAATGTGTATCACCTCAAGGGTGGGATTTTAAAATATCTGGAAACCATCCCTGTCGATCAAAGCAAATGGCAGGGCGAGTGTTTCGTGTTTGATCGCCGTGTGGGCGTGAAGCACGGGCTGGAGGAGGGGAGTGCCAAGCTTTGTCACGGCTGTCGCGCCACGCTTTCAACCCATGATCTGCAAAGCCCGCATTATGAGTTCGGCGTGACCTGCCCACATTGTTATGATCATGTCGATGCGCAAGAGATCAAAATTCGTCGTGAGCGTCATAATTATCTGATGAGCCATAAACTTGCGGGGCAGGGTGTGCTCTCTGAGACTGTGCCAGCGGTGACAGTAAGCTCGTGAGGGGTCTCCCGTCCTCCAAGCTTATCCTCACACTTATCCCCTACAGGCCCAACTAATTTGTTGCAATTTTATATGAATGTGATAAAAAGCCTCAGAAATTTTTAATTTTAATGGTTTCAAGTCCTACTAGGAAGGGGTGATTTGAATTGGTAACTGTATCTGTTCGTGACAATAACGTTGAGCAAGCCTTGCGTGTATTGAAGAAAAAAATGCAACGTGAAGGCATTTTCCGTGAAATGAAAATGCGTCGTGATTTCGAAAAACCTTCCGAAAAGAAAAAACGTGAAAAAGCGGAATCTGTTCGCCGTTGGCGTAAACTGGACCGTAAACGTAAGGAGCGCACCGGTTTTTAGAGCTTGTTTACAATCTCTACTACGGCATTGGCTTTTCACGGTATTTCTGCGCTTTGGCTCCTCATGTACATCTGTGTACGATCTGGTGCGGTTCTCGAAAAACCGCAAAAATCCTTAGCCGTGGCGACATTGTAAAATAACCTCTTAAGCGCATTTCGTAGCCTGATTCACCTCGAGTCAGGCTATTTGCTTGAATATCGCGCAGATATTCCCACTCCTCATCATTTAAATCAGCCGCGTCTCCATGTAAAAAAACAGAACAGTCCGTATTCACATTCGTGACCATTCGTGTGTGCTCAAATCTAAAAAAAGATCATGAATAGGTTCTCAGTAATTCACTTTATAGGATAGACTGGCCCGTCCTTGTATGTCGTCCGGGTTTCCCCAAAACGGGGTTCCAATAGGCCGAGTGAGCGGCTTGGCGAGGGTGAAATCTGCGCTCAGCCCCATTGTGAGATTCAGTCGTGTTCCAAGTCCGGCGGAGGCAGCGGAAGATGTTACATTGTCGGCGCGATCATTATTCCATGTTTTTCCGATATCATAGTAAATATAGGGTTGGGTGACAGCCCAAGTGCCGAGATGGGTATAATTCAGTTCAATCTGTGCCGCAATCCCTTTGTCCCCTGTGATTTCTGAAGTGTTATAAGCCTTACCCATTTCATTGCCGCCATATCCGAATTCTTCGCCCGAGAGAAGCGGCATAGAAGCATATTGTCCCGAAAATGTTGCTCGCAGCGCAAAGTTTTTCGGCAGAGCGTGCTGATGCGTGTATTTGAGCTTATAGGATGTAAAATCGCTTTGGCCCTCCGCACGAGAGAGATCGGTTGAACCACTTGGACGTGTATCAAACAAATCCAGCCCCTGACGCACTATTAAACTCAATTGATGGACACCGCGATGACGGTCGGCGGCATCGAAATTGAGAGTTGAACTCAATACATAATATAAATCTTCATAAATCCGCGTGCCTAGCAATTTGGTGTAGGTGTTGAGCCGTTCAAATTGCAGTTTCAGGTTTAAAGATTGACTACGTGAAGTAATAACGGGTTGGGACAGAGATAGAGAGATTTGGCGCGAAAACGCATTGATATCATTGGGCAAAAGCGAGTATCCGGGCCGAACGCGGCTGAAATTTGCGGATAAATCCAATGTGGTGCCATCGCCGTTTAAAGGAATTTCGTGATCAAGGCTAAAATATTTTAATTCCTTAATTTGCGTGGTTTCAAAAAATCGCACATTGGTGGCGGACATATATCCGAAAATGTTATAAAAGCTCCCGCTTTGGCCAAACTGATAAGGTCCAATGAATTTTGACCCGTAATTGTCAAAACTCAAAGTTAGCGGCGATTTTTGGCTTTCAAAGGCAATTTTGATCTTGAGGCCGCCTAAGGCTCCACCAGCTTGTGGGTCCGCTTGCTCAATCACGCTTTTGGCAATCAGGCCAGGAAGGCTGTTGAGCAGTAACATCTGTCGTTCCAGCTCCCCTACATTCAGCACCCCCAGCCCACTTAGATTTTTTAGAGCCATGCGCATCGGATAAAACTCCGGCCTCAGTCCTTGAACTTCAATTTGGGCAACATAGCCTTCGATGATTTGAATATGCACTTCACCACGGTTTATAGATTGCGGCGGTAAAAAAGCACGAGAGAAGATATAACCGTCATTAAAATATAACTGATTGATTTTGGCGATAAGTTCATATAACTGCGCCACAGATATAGTTTTATGAAGATAGGGTGCTGTGATGATTTGAAGCTGATCGGCCGGATACAATGTCGCTCCGTGTATAATAACGGACTCAAGCGGAAAGGTGATTTTCTCCGCCCCCGCAACGGCACTTGGTACAGCTTTTTTAGCTTGTCGAGGAGGCAGAATAGAAGGTCTTTGTTTTTCAGGAGCCGGAATTTGCTGGCCCACGCGCGCAGGATCAACGGGAGAATTGAGCTCAAGCGCATGCGCCCGCTCCCCGTGCATTATAAATCCGCAACATAGGAGGGTACTCAACAATATTCGTAAAGGTATTTTGTTATTCATCCATCTGTGCGCGCATTATACCTGGTCATATCAATTTGAATTCACACTATGTTTCGCATAGAACAACCACCGGAGAATCGTCGCTACTCTCTGTGAACTTTTTTTATAGGGGAAAACCGCAACGTGGACAATGGCATGTCAAGCAATTTCAAGAAGTTATTCATGATATAATGAATCATTTTCTTAAATTGATGGCCTGGGTTGATAGTAATTTGAAATAATCACTTTATGAACAGGCTCTAAGATAGATAATTGATTTGGGTGAGAATTTGGGTGCCTGAGATGGGTTGTGAGGTCTGTGATATCTCTCTTAAAGTGAATATTTCCAAAAAATAATCGTCTAAATTTTCCTCATGTTTATCGGTTGACATTAATCTCTTTTAAACAATTTCTTTTATCATAGAACAAAGACCTTGATTCATCCCTAATGATAGGAATTTCCGTGCTTTATCATCTTCATGACTTACAACATGTTCTTTTGACTCCTGCGCGGCTGAGTGCCGAGCTCATGCGGACCGGGTTTCAAAGTCCGCTTAATCCGCTTTCCTATACGTCGCTGGGGCGCACCATTTCTGCTGGGGCGGAGCTGTTTGAGCGTGTCACGCGAAGATTCGGTAAGCCGTCATTTGAGCTTCCCTTCACCACCATCAACGGTCGGGAAGTCCCGGTGACCGAGGAATATATTGTTGAAAAACCATTTTGCAATTTGTTGCATTTTAAACGGTCCACAAAACGCAAGGACCCTAAGCTTTTGATCGTTGCGCCCATGTCCGGCCATTATGCGACGCTGCTGCGCGGCACGGTTGAGGCTCTGTTACCCCACCATGATGTTTACATCACTGATTGGGTGGATGCGCGGATGGTACCGCTATCGGTTGGGCGATTTAATCTGGATGATTATATTAACTATGTGCGACAGTTTTTAAGCCTGTTGGGACCAGATACTTGCGTTATTGCGGTATGCCAGCCTGCTGTGCCTGTGCTCTCCGCCGTATCGCTCATGGCTGCTGAGGATGACCCGAATCAACCGCTCGGTATGATTTTAATGGGCGGGCCGATTGATACCCGCATCTCAAAAACTCAAGTCACGCAAACCGCTGAGGAACGGCCGCTCTCATGGTTTAAAAGCACCGTGATTGCCGATGTGCCGTTTTATTATCCGGGAGCTTATCGTAAGGTTTATCCGGGCTTTGTTCAGCTGGGCGGATTTATGTCGATGAATTTGGATCGCCATGTGGGCCAGCATATGAATTTCTTTAAACATTTGGTCACGGGCGATGGTGAATCAGCAGAATCGCACCGAAAATTCTATAATGAATATAATGCCGTGATGGATTTACCGGCGGAGTTTTATTTGCAAACGGTGGATGTGGTGTTCCAGCGGCATTTGCTCCCACGCGGGCAAATGAAGTGGCGTGATCCGCTCACCGAAATGTTGTATGATGTGTTGCCTAATAAAATCAAGCATACCGCCCTGTTGACGATTGAAGGGGAGTTGGATGACATCTCGGCCCGCGGGCAAACCACGGCGGCGCATGATTTGTGTTACAGCCTGCCGCAATCCAAGCAATTCCACCATTTCCAATTGGGATGCGGTCATTACGGAATTTTTAACGGCAGCAAATGGCGCACCCAGATTATGCCGCGCATTCGTAATTTTATCCGGACATTGGATAAAAACGTGGACGCAATTCCGGAGGCCGATTTGAAAGAGATTGCGGATATTAAGGCCGAACGCTTTAACCGCGATACTCATGGGGTCATCGCTATTCGTAGATGGCTCAAGGAGCGCGACGCCAGATTAAAATCCGAACGTTTGACGGGGTAGGGGCAGGCTTGGGGGTAGTTTTGGCGCTATTTTGGGGGCAATTGATGCTCAAATAATGGTGCGGCCAAGAAGACTCGAACTTCCACGGGCTAATGCCCACAACGACCTCAACGTTGCGCGTCTACCAATTCCGCCATGGCCGCATATTCGTTATCACGAATATCATAAAATTAAGGTGGCATAGGGTTATCAGATTGAGCGATTCCTTGCAAGTGAAATTCGCGACGATTTTTTACGCATTGGGAGTCTTCACAAAAAATCGTCACTTTCACAGCGTTCCAAGCTTTACAGAGTTTTATAAATCTGTCTACACTAGACTCTAAATCTAAAGATGCTAAATTTACTGCCCATAACAATCATCTTGGGCTTCAGGACGTGGATTTTAAGCAATGAATGATGACGAAAAAACTGTTTCAAATCAAAATGATGCGCACAATATGATGGGTGAGGGCAAAGAGCGCATACATCCTTTGGCCGCTGCCGAATCAGAAAAAACAGATGAGTCTATGCTCAATGCGGCTCTGGTCATCGAACGTTTCGGCGGAATTCGGCCAATGGCAACCAAAACCAATATCGCCGCCACCACCATTCAGGGGTGGAAACAACGCGGGGTGATTCCGAATGCGCGCCGTCAGGAAATTATTGAGGCTGCACAGCTTTATGAGATTGATATTGAGGATTTGCTAAAAGCTGTAGAGGAGGGGGGCAAAATACAGGGTGTGGGTGAAGATTCCGTCAGGATAGATGTTGCTGAAAGTCAAACAAATGCAGCATATGAGCCACAGATTCAGGCTCAGGCTCAGGCCCAGATGCAGGAATCTTCAAATCAATTTCAGGCAAAAACACCCCCGAAGGAAGATGAATTTAGGCCTAAAAAATCCAAATATCGGGATGCCGATTTTGACCCCGGTGCGGATGCATCTATTGCACAAATCAATGATCATAACCGCAAGCAATTTGAGCGCATGAACGGCCAAAGCAGCGGCGGAATATGGTTTGCCGTGAGCCTGGTTTTCCTTTGTGTTTTGGGTATTGCGGGGTATGTTTTTCTCTCTCCCAAGGTTAAAAATATGGATGCTCAGCAGCGAAAAATTGCTGAATTAGAGCAAGAAGTGGAAAAACTGCGCGTACAAAATTCGCGGGTTTTATTGGCGCGGCAAAAGGGGGAGCAGGAGGGGATACAAAGTGGGACACAAGAGGGAAGCGGTGGGGCGAGTGCTGCGCTGGGGGCCACCTTGAGTGAGCTGCAAAATAAAGTGAGTGAGTTGAGTGATCAGGCCAAAAATTACTCCCAAACCATTGAAGAATTTAAAAACGGCAGCGTGAATGAACGGCTGCAAAGCGTTGAGCAAAGCATTCAGGGATTGGCGGATCACACGCGTGCCTTGGGGTTACAGGGGTTTTTATATAGACTGCAAAATCTGCAAAGCTCGGCACAGGGACAAGAAATCGTGGAGCAGTGGATGAGCTCTATTGCCGGCATGACTCTCGGTACGGATACAGTGCAAGGAGAAACACAAGCGGCGAATAAGGAATCCCCGGACTTTGACGCCGCCCTGACGCAATTACAGATGAGCGATCCGCAATTCGCGGAAACTTTTCGTGATGTCGCGCCGGAGGATATCAAGGCCGCCATTATGTTGATGGCCATGGCGCAATTGCGCAATTCGCTCGAACGCGACCGCACGTCCTTTGACCAGGATCTCAATATCCTTAAACTGACTTTGGCGCGGGATAATCCGGAACTGGCCAAATCCATTGATCAACTGGCACCCAAAGCCAAGAGCGGCGTTCTGACTCCGCAAGGTCTATCAAAAGAATTCCGTGCGATGAGCGGTGAAATCATTGCCGATTCGCTCGCGGGGAAAAATGTGTCGGTGAAGGATAAGGCCATTGCGCGTTTAGGCGATTTGGTGAAGATTGAAAAAAATGGTGCGCAAATTTCGGGCACAAGGGCGCAGATTCAGGTGGCGGAAGCGCAAAAATTATTGGATCAGGGTGATATTGCCGGGGCCATGGCGATTTTGCAGGAAACCCAAGCTGAGCAAGGCAATACACAAGAGGGCAATTTCGCAGGGAATGACCGAATCAATGCGTTTTTAAGTGAGGCGCAGGCCACGCTGGCCGCCCAAAATTTACGACAGAATTTGCAAAATAAAGTTTCGCTCCAACTCAAATCCCTGATCTCTGCGGCTCGCCCGGGGGGATATACGGGGGCGCATATGGGGGGGCGCGGTGCTGGCGGTTCTGGTGGTGGTGAATACATGGTCAAACCCGGGGTGTTGAACGGCGGTAATTTTTTGTCCCCTGAGCTCAAATCCCTGATGCCGAGTGCGTCCGAGCCATCTCCCCCTGTGGCCCCTGCATTCCCGTCAAAGATTGGGGGCGGAAATCCATGATCAGAAGCTTGTTTTACCTCTTAAAAATTATTCTGCTGGTGGGGAGCGTGAGTTATTTGGCCTCCCTCCAGGGGAATGTCACGCTGGGGTGGCAGGGTTATCGCGTCACCATGGGCATGAATCTTTTGGCGGTGATGGGGTTTGTGGGGTTCTTGTTGCTGATTGCACTCGCTGGAGTCATTCATGATATTCTGGCCATTCCGCGCGCACTCGCCCGTTATCGCGCGCAAAGGCGCCGTGAGCGTGGATATAAATTCTTGCTGCGCGGCTTGACTGCGGCGGCGATTGGTGATCATAAAACGGCCCGGCAATTGGCATTTAAATCACAAAAATTCTTGCCCGAAGATGAAGGGGGACTCTCTCTCTTGCTCCAGGCCCAAGCCCAACGCGCGATAGGCAATTATGAAGCCGTTGAAGGCGAACATATTGATGTGGATCAACCTTTCCGTATGCTTTTGCGCAATGCTGAAACCACATTGTTGGGGCTTCAGGGGTTGGTGCAAAACGCTATTTTGAACAATGATTTTGAAAAGGCCCTGATTCTGGCGCGGGATGTTGTGAAAAAATATCCTAAAAACTATGCGCTGCTCAAAAGCCTTTATGAACTCGAAATCCGCAATCATTTGTGGAATGATGCGTTGGTGACTCTGGACTCCGCCGAAAAGCATAAAATCATTGCCGCGCAAACTGCCAAAAATGATCGCACCGTGCTTTATATCATTTTGGGGGATTTGGCACAGGAGGGCGCGCGGTTGGATGAGGCGGAAAAAAGTTACAAACGGGCCTATAAAATCTTCCCGCAGTTTGTACCGGCCATTTTGAAATTGGCAAAATTTTATCAATCGCAGGATAAAGTTAAAAAAGCCGGTGATCTTATTCAAAAATCATGGAAAACCTCGCCCCATCCTGAATTGTTAAAACTATGGTGGGGCCTGCGCCCGGCTGCCTATTTGGAGGCAGCTCATGAAAAACCGCGTGAGGCAAAAGACTCAACCATCAAATGGATGGATAAATTAATCAAGCTTCATGATCCCAATTTATTCCACGCTCTGTTATACCATGCCAAAGCGGCAATTGAGGATGGTTTATGGGGCGAAGCGCGTGTGACCTTAGGAAAATGCGAAAAAATTTCTCAGGATAGGTCGGTTTTTAAATTGTGGGTGGAGTTAGAGGAAAAAACATCAGCCCGCGCCGATGTGATTCGCCAATGGTTGGACCGCGCCGCGATGGCCAAGCAAAGCTATGGTTGGTTATATCCCAAAAACCATCGTTTGTATGAGGAATGGCAGGCGGTGATCCAACCCGAAAATGATTTTAACGCCCTGATTTGGACCCCGCCGATGGGGGATGATGCGAATGGGGCGAGTAATACTGAAACAGCGCAAGGGGGAATATCCACAAATGTTACTCTTTCCCCGACCCCTGACTCTTTGACTACATAGCCCTATATAATTGGCAAGATTTAGAATTTTTTCCCGTGAGGTTTAAATGTCGGATTTTCAAATAATAAATATAACCTCTGCCGCCTACAACCGTATTGAGGACATGCGAACACAGAAATCTGCGGCCAGTCGGCATTATTTGCGAATTGAGGTGAGTGGCGGCGGCTGCGCAGGGTTTTTATATGATTTACGATGGGATGATCAAGTGTCCGAACGGGATGTGATCATTGATGATGCGGTGGTGGTTGATGCGTCTTCGCAACCGTTTTTGCTTGGCGCGACGCTGGATTATCAAACCGGTTTGATGGGCGAAAATTTTAAGGTTATAAATCCCAATGCGTCATCGTCATGCGGTTGCGGAGAATCATTTTCGCTATGACGGATATGAATGCGCTTCCTTATGTGCTAGCCAGTTGGAATGTCAATTCCATCCGCGCGCGCATTGATCATGTCACGCGATTTTTGCACGATCATCAATCCCAAAGCTCGCCAATTGATGTGCTGTTTTTACAAGAACTCAAGGCCGAACAGATTGACCAAATTCACCCCGATTATACCCAGCACGCGGTCACGCAAAAATCCTATAACGGTGTGGCGATTCTGACCAAAGGCCCGTCATCCCTTATTTGTAACCGCTTGGCAGGGGATGAGGATGATGATCAAGCACGCTATTTGGAGGTTGATTGGAACGGATTGCGATTGATCAATATTTACCTTCCCAATGGCAATCCGGTGAGTGATGAGGGGGCGGGCGAGAAATTCTCCTATAAACTGGCGTGGATGGATCGGCTCTATCATCGTCTTAAAACATTGCGCGAAGCAAATTGCCCCTTTGTGGTGGGCGGTGATTTTAATGTGATTCCAGCGGATATCGATTGCTATGATCCCGCCCTGTGGCGCGGTGATGCGCTGTTTCACCCGCGCACGCATCGCGCATGGCGGATGATCCTAAATTTGGGATTGGCGGATGCGTACCGTGTCATCCATCCGGATACGCCCCATGCCTATAGTTTTTGGGATTATCAGGGGCGCGCGTGGCAGAATGATTTGGGCATCAGGATTGATCATTTCTTGCTCTCGCCCACACTGACAGACCGTTTGATCTCCTGTTCAATTGATAAATCTCCGCGCGGGTGGGACCGTCCGTCCGATCATACGCCGATTTTGCTCAAACTTTCGCGGTGAACAGCGCGAGAGGGGGACGCAGAGCAGCAAAATATTTGCATTCACATTTTTTCCGCTTTCGTGATATAGTACCCTTAATAGAAAATAAATCCGTTACCCTGTTATCATTTTTCCTTCCCAAGCGTGGAGTTTCCACTATGTTACATCCATCTGATGCTTTGCCTGTTGCTCATAGGACTGTCCCCGACACTGCGATGACTCGCTCACGGTTCTGGAGGAGTTTTGCCGTGGCAGGATCTTGTGCCGGGATCCTGCTGCTCTCTGCTTGCGCGCGCCATCCGGTGATGGAGGATGACACGGTGAAGCGCACCGCGATGCCCGTGTTTATGCTGGAACGCAAAGTCCCGAGTGAATTATTCTTGCTGGAAGCGCGGGAGCGGGTCTATGACCGCCATGCCCCGGCTACGGTTTATATCGAAGGGGACGGCGTGCCGTATATTGATGAAAAACATGTGAGTGATGATCCTACACCGGCTGATCCTGTGGCCTTAAGATTGGCGGCGCAAGATGGCGATTCGAACGTAATCTGGCTGGCGCGGCCATGTCAGTATTTTAAGGAATGGCGCGGGTATAGCGCAGGGAACAAAGCGAGTGATCAAGCGAATGATAAAACGGGCAATAAAGCTTGCCCCAAAGCCTATTGGACTGACCGCAAATTCGCGCCAGAAGTGATTGAAAGTTACAATATGGCGTTGGATAATATTAAGGCCTATTACGGTATTCCTGCCTTTAATCTGGTGGGGTATGACGGTGGCGCAGTGATCGCAATGGCTCTGGCCGCGCAACGCCATGATGTCAAGAGTTTGCGCACCGTTGCAGGAAATTTGGCACCCGATGTCACCGCGCAAATTCATAATTATCAGTTTAACGGCCAAAATGCTGTTAATCCCAAAGACTATGCCGATCGATTGGAAACTATGCCCCAACGTCATTTTATCGGGCGTTTGGACCGTGTCACCCCGCCGGTTGTGTATAACAACTACGCGCAAGATGTTCAGGATGGAAAATGTTTGAACGCGACATTGGTGGACAATGCCGATCACCAATTGGGATGGGTGGAACAATGGAAAACCCTGAAAACCTTGCCGACCGATTGTCAGGCCCCGGCGGTCCCGGTTAAATTTGATCCCACCCCGTTGGATGGCGATAAATATAAACCGGCCAAAAAGCACAAATAAATAGGCTTACCGGGCACATTTAAAAAAAATTGAATATTTTTTGAGAAAAATAACATTTTGACATAAGAACATATTGCGTGAGTCTGCGTTCTATAGTACATTGCTTTCATGGGCTTCAAATATTTCCACATTCTTGATTTTTGGAACCGACGAAGAATCTAATTCTTTGTCTCGGGATGCGGCGCGCTATATCGCGCGATAAGCTCCCCAAATTAACTTTCCCAATAATGTAAATAATTTATTTTGAATAATTTCTGAAGCTTTGCGCTTGGCCTGCTTTCATGCCTTTGGTGCGCATGAGCGGAAGAGCTCTTCATGGGAGTGTGTGGAAATGAGTAAAACGACAATAAAAGCCGGATTGAAGTCTCCTGAAATATTAAAGCTGGCAGAGATTGCAGAATTTTTGCGGTTTTACAGGGAGCAAAGCGCGCAGTCCACCTTCCTCAAAAAGCTGGATGTGCTTCAGCTTAAGCGTGCAGTCAGGGCAGGGGATGCACAAATTTTGATGATTCAAAATCATCAGAGCGAGGTTGTTGCGGCTTGCGTGCTACGGAAAATAACGAATCAGGGACATCTGCAAAATTTTTCGGAATATCGAATTGATTTGGGGGGTGGAAAAGCCGCGATTATCGGCTCGCTGATGGTGAGCGGAAAGTATCAAGGCGGCGGACTCGCCGGTCAGTTGATAAAGCAGGCAAAAGAAATTTGTGAGAGGGAGGACATCTCACAAGTTTTTGCGAAGGTGAATGATAAAAATAAAGCCAGCGTGCGTTCATTTTTAAGAGGGTTGTTCGAGCAGGTGTCACATGGACATTATCCGAAGAACCCTCGCGCGGCCTTTACTATTTATTATGCAGGAAGTCGGGAGGCATTTGAGGAAATCCCAACGGCGAATAATGATGTTGTTGCAGGGGTGGGTGCCGAGCCGCTTGCTCCTGCGTTGGCGGCTTAAAAACTATTATGAACGGATTCTCAGGAACTATTGTCCTTCAGACTCATCATGCTTAATATTGAGGCTACTGATCAAACGGTCCATTTTGGCGGCGTTGTCAAACACTGTGTCCTCGACAAATCGTAATTTGGGGGTGAATTTCATCCGCACCTGGCGGGCGATATCCTTTTGAAAAATATCGGCATTGGCGTTGAGTGAGGTCAAAGTTTGCGCCAAATTTTTACCCCCCACCATGGTCGCATAGGCAGTGGCGTGTTTCATATCCGGGGACACTCGCACCTCAGACACCAACACCAGTCCGGCGTGGCTGAGTAAAAATTCATCATGAAAATGGCCGCGGGTGAGCGTGTCGGAGATCACATGCCGCAACTGTTCGCCCACACGTAATTGCCGCTGACTCGGCCCTGCCATATCATTTTTTTGTGATGAAAAACGTCTCATTTTTAAACCGCCTACTTAACCATACTTGCGCGCTCATACTTACGCAATGGTCCGGGTTTCTTCGCGCACATCATAACATTCGATGATGTCGCCGTCCTTGACGTCATCATAATTTTCGAACGCCATCCCGCATTCCATGCCTTCGCGCACCTCTTTCACCTCATCTTTGAAGCGTTTGAGGGTTTTGAGCATACCTTCGTGAATGACCACGTTATCACGCAGCAAGCGCACGCGCGATCCGCGTTTGACTATGCCGTTGGTGACCATACATCCGGCGATTTTGCCAACCTTAGTAATGCTGAACACCTGACGAATTTCGGCATGACCCAGATATTGTTCGCGCATGAGTGGGGAGAGTAAGCCGCCCAGTAACCCCTTCACGTCATCAATAATATTATAGATGATGTTATAATAACGAATTTCAATTTTATCACGTTTGGCAATCTCGCGCGCCTGGGCATTCGCCCGCACGTTAAAGCCAACGACAAAAGCACCCGATGCGCGTGCCAAGGTCACATCCGATTCGGTGATTGGCCCCACGCCGGAGAAAAGGATTTTCACGCCGACTTCGGTGTTTTCCTCGGTAATTTTGGCGAGGGATCCGGCAATTGCCTCCACCGATCCATGCACATCGGCCTTGATAATAATCGGTAATTCCTTTTTATTATCGCGGCTTTGGGCCAATAATTGTTCAAACGAAGTTCCGGTGATAACCGCTGCTTCTTTCTCTTTTTTCTTCCGCAGGCGATATTCGACAATTTCGCGTGCGCGGGTTTCGCTATCCACCACATTAAACGAATCACCCGATTCCGGAGTTCCGCTCAACCCCAGCACCTCAACCGGTTGGCCGGGTTCGGCGCGTACGATATTATGGCCCTTATCATCCAAAAGTGCGCGAACTTTCCCCCATTCGCTTCCGACCACGAACGTATCGCCGATGGAGAGAGTCCCCTTTTGAATAAGGACAGTAGCCACCGACCCGCGGCCGCGTTCCATTTTTGCCTCAATCACCGCACCCTGCGCCGCGCGATCCGGGTTGGCCCGTAAATTGAGCATTTCGGATTGCAACAGAATCGCATCCTGAAGCTTATCCAGATTGATTTTTTTCTTGGCGGAGAGTTCAACGCACAAAACTTCACCGCCCATATCCTCGACCTGAACATTATATTGCAACAGGTCTTGCTTGACTTTGGATGGATTGGCATCGGGCAGATCAATTTTATTCACGGCCACGATCATTGGGACATTGGCGGCCTTGGCGTGGCTGATGGCCTCAATCGTTTGCGGCATAATCGAATCATTGGCCGCGACCACCAGAACCACAATATCCGTGACATTGGCCCCACGCGCGCGCATTTCGGTAAAGGCCGCGTGACCGGGTGTATCCAGGAACGTAATTTTTTCCCCTGTGTTGAGGGTGATTTGATAGGCTCCGATATGCTGGGTAATGCCGCCGGCCTCACCCGCCACCACATCCGTGGCCCGCAGCGCGTCAAGCAAAGAGGTTTTCCCATGATCCACGTGGCCCATAATGGTGACAACCGGTGGACGCGCAATGAGGTCTTCCTCATGGTCTTCATCACCACCCAATCCAAACTCGACATCGGCTTCGGTCACGCGGCGAATCTTATGGCCAAATTCCATGATCACGAGTTCGGCGGTATCGGCGTCAATTGCCTGGTTAATTGTGGCCATTACGCCCATTTTCATCAATGCCTTAATCACGTCACCGCCGCGTTCGGCCATACGATTGGCTAGCTCCTGAACCGTAATGGTTTCGGGCACAATGACATCGCGCGATTGTTTGGGCTGTTCAACTTTGGGACCGGCATTGGCGCGTGCCTTTTGCCGCGCACGGCGCACTGACGCCAAAGACCGCCCCGATTCGGCGCGTTCATATTGTTCGTTCAACACCTGGTTGACAGTCAATCGACCCCCGCGAGTGGAGATACGTTCCGACAATCCCGCCCCATCATCATTACCGCCATTACGGCCGCGCACGGATTTTTTCATACGGTCACGGAAGCTAAGTGGTTCTGAACTGTTGTCTTCACTGGCTGCAAAACGATTGGCGGCGGGGGATGCAGGATTGGCAGTTGCACGGCTTCCAGCAAAGGCTTTTTCCTGCTCCTTGCGTTGACGTTCTATTTCAACCGCTTTTAAGCGGTCTTCTTCTTTGATCCGTGCCAGCTCTTCCATCTCGCGGCGACGTAAATCCTCGGCATCAATTTTGCGTGGACGACGACCGGTTTTTTCGGCTTCAGCGCGTAACTTTTCTTCTTCAGCTTCTAAGGCGCGGCGTTTGGCCTCTTCCTCATGGCGGCGGTTTTCTTCCTCGCGGCGACGTTCATCGTCTTCTTTTGCTTTTTGTAGAGCGCGCAGACGTACTTCACGCTCATCATTGGTCAGGTGAGCATCAGCGGAGCTACCATCCTCAGAGCGAGATTCATTTGGATTTTGCGCCGCGCCCACTCCGCGTTTTTTGCGCACTTCAATGGTCACGCCGCGTGATTGCCCACGGGCCAAAGTTTGGGTGATATGTTGCTGACCCGGTGCATTGCCCTTAAGGCTTAACGTGCCTTTAGGGGCAGCAGGAGGAGGTGCGGAGGAGGCTGCACTGTCATTTGTTGTGTTGTTTGTGCCGCTGGCCCCGGCCTTGCCGAGAGAGAGAGTTTTTTTACCTTGATCAGTCATAATTTTCCGTTTTCTGTTTTTTTAAATCTATCGTACAATTTTGTTTATGCGTCCTTTTGAGGATCTGTGGTCCCTGTGGGATCCTCACTCTCTGAAGACTCTGCAGGGCTTAATGATTGGCTTTGAAGTTTGCCTTGATCCTTATGCGGTGCCTGATGTTGTGTCTGAGATATTTTGGTCAGTTTCGTTGTTGCTTCAATTAATTTTCGGGCTAGGGCACCTTTGTTTAAGCTCAAATGGTTGGCATTTTCTGCGCCGATGGCGGCGGATAGCTCGCTTGTTGTCCAATGATCAAACACCGGGATGTCCTGATGTTGCGCCAACCGTTCCAGTTTCTCACGCCCATTTTCGCTTGCATTTTGCGCTACAATGTACACGCCAACTTGCTTGGAACGCAAGGCATCATCAACTTTGGTGAACCCAAACGTAAGTTCGCCTGCACGCTTGGCAAAAGAAATGGTTTGGAGAGCTTGGTGCGATAGATTGGTTATCAACATTTCCAAGAGGTTGGGAGGAATCTGAACGGTTCGACGCAGTGCGCTTGCAAAGCTATTGCGCCAAATTGCTTTTTGAATCATATCCCGATCGGCCTTCACCCATGCCATGGCCCCCGGCAATTTTCCTGTTAGGTCTGGATAGACTTCCCCCTGCGGTGAAACCACAAAGCGAATCAAATCATCTTGCGGCAGGAATTCTTTAGAGACGATGCACATCGCCGTTCGTTTAAGAGTCATGGCTGACCTTTTGGCGGGAGAATAAGGGAGTGGGGAGAGCGTGGCATGCGCAGCTTCACAACCTGACTGTGACTGCGGTCCCAAAGGAGCCCAATGTGAGGATGATTGTGAGCATGATGGAGTAGGGGGGGTGATCAAACCCAGAGACAACCATGTGCCGATCGGTGCCCTTAGGGCATCGACGACAACAGGGTGGCTGTAATACTCTGGCTTTTCTCTGGCCATGTCATTCCTATTCTATTCATTTTCAGGCAGCATTGGATGAGTTTTGATCATCCGACGTACCTTGTTGTGTTGTGCTATTCTCAGCGCCATCCTCATCAAACCAATGGGCCCGCGCCTTCATGATTAACTCATTTGCTGCACTTACGCTTAAGTCATCTGACCCCAAAATTTCCACCAATTCATCCCCGGCCAAGTCAGCCAGATCATCTAGTGTGCGGATATTTTGCTCACCAAGCTTAACGATTTGCTCCGGCGTCAGGCCTTCAAAGCTAATCAAATCTGCGCTCAACCCCAATTCTTGTTGACGCGCTTTCATGGCTTCAACGCGGGCAGTTAACCAGTTTTCAGCGCGGTTTCTGAGCTCTTCGGCAATCTCTTCATTAAATCCGGCGATCGATCCTAATTCTTCGATAGAGGTTTCGGCAATCTCCTCAACTTTGGTAAAACCTTCGGTGATCAAGAGTCTTGCAATGACGTCATCCACATCAAGTGCCTCCATAAAGAGGGCGGAGCGCGTGTTAAACTCATCCTGACGGCGTTTTGATTCTTCTTCTTCAGTGAGGATATCAATATACCAACCGGTTAAAATTGATGCCAGGCGCACATTTTGGCCACGACGACCAATAGCAAGCGAGAGTTGTTCATCCGGCACCACCACGTCAAGACGGCGTTTTTCTTCATCCATCACAACTTTGGCGACTTCAGCCGGAGCCAACGCATTGACGATAAAGGTGGCAATATTTGATGACCATGGAATAATGTCAACTTTTTCGCCACCCAATTCGCCGACCACGGCCTGAACCCGGCTTCCGCGCATCCCCACGCACGCGCCTACGGGATCCATCCCCGTATCATGCGAATATACGGCGATTTTGGCGCGGCTGCCCGGATCGCGAGCCACAGCCTTAATTTCAATCACGCCGTCATAAATTTCAGGAACTTCCTGGGCAAATAATTTCGCCATAAATTCGCCCTTGGTCCGGGAGAGGAAAATTTGTGGGCCGCGAGCTTCACGACGCACATCGTAAACATAGGCTCTGATTCGCTCCCCAACTTTCAAATGTTCACGCGGGATAGTGTCATCACGCCGCAAAATAGCCTCAGCACGACCCAAATCAATGGTGGCGTTGCCATACTCAACGCGCTTAATCACGCCGTTGATAATTTCACCCACGCGATCTTTGAAATCATTATATTGTTGTTCACGTTCGGCTTCGCGGATATTTTGCATGATGACCTGTTTCGCGGTTTGGGCAGCCACGCGGCCATAATCAAAGGCTGGTAAGGTATCAATTAAAATATCGCCAATTTTGGCATCGGCTTTCTCGCGTTGAGCTTGAGCCAAAGTAATTTGCGCCGCTTCATTTTCAATCTGATCGGCCTCCGTTACTACGCGGTAACGCTTGAGTTGCGTATCTCCCGTGCGGCGGTCAATGTGGCAACGAATATCATGCTCATGACCGTATTTTGATCGACCGGCTTTTTGAATGGCTTCCTCAATCGCATGAATAATAATTTCGCGATCCATGCCTTTTTCACGGGCGACAGTGTCTGCGACTTGAAGAATTTCAGAACGATTCATGGTAGTTGCTCCTTAAATTTGCATTCTTTATAGTGTCTAAAATTAAATAATCCAAGCTTTTAATTGTAATTTTAATTGTAATTTTAATTGCAATTTTTCTGAGGAATTTTATCACTCAGTATGGTTTTTTTGCGTTTCGTCACGCTCTGTACTGTTGCTCGTGTTGTCTTCGGACTCCACATCTAGAAAAATCGCGTCTGAATCTAGATGCGGTTCAAGGCTTTCAGCGATATTTTGCGGCGGTTTTTTCTGCTTGATCAACTCATCACTCAAGATCAATTTTGATTTTTCGACATGGGAAAATGGGATTTTATAAATACCGTTATCGGTTTTAAGCTCAATCGTTTCATTGTCAAACGAAAGGATAAAGCCGCGATATTTTTTCTGGCCGTTTTCTGCGGCGACATGCGATTCAAGAGTAACTTCATAGCCGACATGATTGGCGAAATCCGTTGCCCGCACGAGGGGGCGATCAATTCCGGGAGAGCTGACCTCCAGCTGATATGGGCTGGTAAACGGATCCTCGACATCCAGAATAGCTGAAACCGCGCGGCTGATTTTTGAGCAGCCATCCAAATCCAAATTATGAGTTTGGGCGTTTTCGGCCATAATCTGCAGTGTTTGCAATTTTTTGCTGCCGATAATTCGTACACAAACAAGCTCGTAGCCTAGATCTGCTATGGCCGGTTCAATCCAATCATAAATTCTTTTTTCCAATAAATTGCTCATTTTGATAGCAAAAAAGGCGGGTCAGTTCTTACTCTGCCCACCCTGTCATAAGTTCAGGTTGTTATCATATGGTTATAACCTTTTAGAGAAATTGACGCAAGCTTTTTTTTGCGTTATTTTGGATATAAGAATAAATATTACGTAAATAAAAATTGACTTTGATGGCTGTTGGTTGAAATATTAATAGTTTTTCTGATCATTATAAACTTAAGATTTATTGCGAAAGCTTTATTTTTTACTACACATATCTTATATGTTTTTTTATATGTTTTTGAGGTGGTTCACTGGAGCATGATTAAAAGTTTTCTCAGTTTCGACTGGGAATTGGGGTGGTGTGTTTCATTTTTTTTTTGACTGAGTGGTAATGGCATGAATCAACAAACAGCTGACAAATTTAAAAATCCTCGTAGAAGCTCAGTTGAGGGCGATGCCCCCAACCCGGTGGATGTGTATGTGGGACAGAAAGTTAGGTCCCGCAGGAACTTGATTGGAATCACTCAGGAAAGCTTGGCTGAGGCGGCTGGGATTACGTTTCAGCAGGTCCAAAAATATGAGAAAGGGCGTAATCGCTTAAGTGCGAGCCGTCTCTATCAGTTTTCACGGGTTCTGGAAGTTCCGGTGTCTTATTTTTTTGAAGGGTTTTCTGCATCGAATTTTCAGGTGGGAATTCAGGGTGGCTTTGCCGACAATGAACAGGAAGCCTATAGCGCAGATACCCAAGAGGATAAGCAAGAGTATAATAATATTTTAGAAAGCAAAGAAACGATTGAGCTTATTCGGTCGTATTACGCGATTGATGACGAAAAATTGCGTAAGGATTTTCTAAAAATGCTCAAACAAATGTCCAAAAATTTCAAGTCAACTGAATAGTCGGTCATTTAACTCTTTTCATTTTAAACTTCTCTTGTTACCCTTCTCATGATCATTGAAATATGAATTTGAGAATAAGGGAAGTCCATGTCTGCTACATTACAAAAAAACTATTTGTTTACCAGCGAATCCGTCTCCGAAGGTCACCCGGATAAGCTTTGCGATCGTATCTCCGATACGTTGGTTGATGAGCATTTGACGCGGGACCCTGAAGCGCGGTGCGCCATTGAGACGGTGGCGACAACTGATTATGTCGGCATTATCGGGGAAACGCGCAGCGAAACTCCTTTAACGCAGGTTGAAATTGAGGATCTGACACGTGCGGCCATTCGCGATATCGGCTATGACCAGCCGGGTTTTAGCTGGAAAAATGTTGAGATACATTGCCGCCTTCACGCGCAATCCCAGGATATTGCGATAGGAGTTGATGAGGCCGCGGACAAGGACGAAGGGGCAGGGGATCAGGGCATTATGTTTGGCTATGCGTGCCGTGAAACGCCGGTTTTGATGCCCGCGGCCTTGTTTTATGCCCATAAAATTCTGGAAGTTTTGGCGCAAAAACGCCATTCGGGCGAACTGAATATGTTGGAGCCTGACGCCAAGTCGCAAGTCACCCTAAAATACCAAGACGGCAAGCCGGTGGGGGCGCATTCGGTTGTGCTCTCCACCCAGCATCACGAAAGCCTTTCTCAATCGGATGTCAAGGCCATCGTCAAGCCTGTGATTGAATCTGTGCTGCCTCAGGGGTGGATGTGTGCGGATGAAAATCTCTACGTCAATCCTACGGGCCGCTTTGTCATTGGCGGGCCGGTGGGCGATTCGGGGCTGACGGGCCGCAAAATTATTGTGGATACTTATGGCGGGGCCGCGCCGCATGGCGGGGGCGCATTTTCGGGCAAGGATCCCACTAAGGTTGACCGCTCGGCGGCCTATGCCGCGCGCTATGTGGCCAAAAACATCGTGGCTGCAGGCTATGCTGAAAAATGCCTTATTCAATTATCCTATGCCATTGGGGTATCCAAGCCCTTGTCGATTTATGTGGATACGTTCGGCACAGGCGAAGTGAGCGAGGATGCTTTGGTCGCTGCAATTTCTAAGGTCATAAATCTCAGCCCGCGCGGCATCCGTACACATTTAAAGCTCAACCGCCCGATTTATGCGCGTACGGCGTCCTATGGCCATTTTGGCCGTGAGCCGGATACGAATGGCGGCTTCTCATGGGAAAAACTTGATTTGATTGATCAGTTAAAATCTGTCATAGGATAGTGACTTAATTTCTGATCAAATGATTGAGTTTTTTATGAATCCATCTGAACCGGAGGGGCAGGGCAGCGCGCAAGCTGGCTTCCCACCATTTAAAAAACGTGTCTATGGCCGCAGGCTAGGGCGCCCGATGCATGCGGCGCGATTAAAAACGCTTGAGACAATCTTGCCGCAACTCGAAATTCCGCGCGATGTGCTGCGTGAAGATGGAACGATCAACCCGCGTTCTTTAACCCCCCACATAGCGGGAGCAGCTAAAATTCATTTTGAAATCGGCTTTGGCAGCGGTGAACATCTTCATTATCTCATGAAGGAGTTTCCCCACGATATTTTTATCGGGGCGGAACCGTATATCAACGGCATGACGGCATTTTTAAAGGAATTTGAGACACCGCCGAACAATTTACGGGTTCATATGGATGATGCATTGATGGTGTTGAACTCGCTTCAGGATCACAGTGTGGATTGTCTCTATATTCTCAATCCCGACCCCTGGCCGAAATCGCGGCACCATAAACGCCGTATTGTCAGTGAAGAGAATCTTAAGGTGTTTGCGCGGGTACTCAAATCCGGCGGGATGATGCTGCAAACCACGGATGTGGATGATCTGGCTGAATGGATGCTGGCACTTACGCTGCAAAACCCTGATTTCGAATGGTTAGCGGAAACGCCAGCAGATTGGGTAACACCGCCCAACGGATGGATGGCCACACGCTATGAAACCAAGGGCAAGCAAGCGGGCAGGGTACAAAAATATTTGGCCTTCAAAAGAATTTGATGTTCATTTGCGGTCGTGAATAACTGGCCTCCACTTAATCGCAAAATGCTCTAGACGCAAGTTGCAATGCACTTGGTTCTGGAATTACGGGAATCATTTGTGAGACAGGATTGGCTCCATCACTTGACCCGATCCCCACACCAAGCCCAATCTGAGTTTGATCCATGTAAAGATCGACATAGCTCCAGCATTCGGGATGCGCAAATAATTCGTGCAAAATGAGATTATTCATTTGATGGCCGGGTTTTACGCCTTCAAATACACCCAAAATCGGTGCTCCGGCGAGGTAGATATCGCCCACAGCGTCCAATAATTTATGCTGGGCAAATTCGGTGGGGGAGCGCAGCCCTTCGGGATTCATAATTGAATCCTGATCCAGCACAATTGCGTTCTCCATTGATCCGCCCAAAGCCAAGCCCATAGCCCGCAACGCCGTTACCTCATGCAAAAAACCAAAGGTTCGGGCGTGCGCAATTTTTGTAAAAAACTCATCGCCGATTAAATTGATACGCGCCATTTGACGACCAATTTCAGGATGCGAAAAATCAATTTCAACTTGAAATTCGGACCCAATGCCGGGCCGCAATGTCACTTTTTTATCCCCATCCGTAAGGGTAATGGGTTTGAGGATTCGAATGGCACGGCGCGGCGCGGCTTGGGTTTTGATGCCGGCCCGTAAAATCGCGTCAATAAAGGGCTGGGCACTGCCATCCATAATCGGGATTTCCGGTCCATCCAGTTCAATATCGGCATTATCAATCGCGCAAGCGGCTAACGCTGCCATTAAATGTTCGATGGTTCCGACACTCACACCGTCCTGATTGGCTACAACTGTACAAAGCCGTGTGTCCGACACATAATCCCATTGCGCCGGGATCACATTATCTTTGCCATTAACATCTACACGAATAAAACGAATGCCTTGGGAAATGCTTGCTGGTTTAAGACGTAGCACGGTTTCGGCTCCGGAGTGAAGCCCGATCCCCTGAAGTTTAATCATATGCGCAAATGTGTGTTGCATGGTGACCCTAAATTTCTGTTATTTCTCATGTTCAAGATAAAACACGGAACCAGCCAGGACAAATCACTCTCTATTGCAGTTTGTTACAATAAAAATCGCAAGGGCTTAACGAGAATTCGAAGAAAAATATTGGGCTTTTTTGAGGGGACAAAAGAATTTTTGTCAAAACATGAGGAATTTATAACTATTACTATTATAAATACAAAATTTCGTGATAATATTTACACTTCAATCCAAAAAGCCTAAACTTTTGTAATATCTTAACAAATCTCTGAAATTGCCTGTGGAAAACTTTGATTTTGTATCTGATTTTCTTGTTTCTTGGCTTGGACATCTGTATTGTATATGGCTATGGATGACAAAGATATGGACAATTTTAATTTACAAAAGTGGGTTGCTAAACGCGCCTCTTCGTTGCAATCGAACCGCCCTGTGGATGACGGGTTGGCCTCGGCCATTTCAATCAAACAAGCGGTGAATGAGGATCGGCAGGAAGATGTGGCGGCGATGTCCCCGTATTCTTCACGGGCGCGGCAGTCTATCCCATCTTTGAGTTCCGTTCCGCCTGCGGCCAAGCAGATGACGGGCCAGGCAGCAGGGCAGGCTGCGGGCCAAATCGTCAATCAAATGACAAATCAAGTGGCAAAGCAAGTCACAGCATCAAGCGTGCAGCCAAAAGTTCCCGTGTTAAAAGCTGGGGAGCGTTTGGGAAGCAAAAGTACGGCTGAAAAAGATATCCGCACCGGCAAGGCACGAAATTTGTATGCTAAGGAACCGCCATATTCGGCTGCGATGGCCAAACTTTCAGCCGCCCAGGTGCCGGCTAAGCCGAAAACTCCTCCCGTGATCAAAAATGAAACAAAAATTTTAAACGGTCAGGGGCCGGTAACTTCAGTTGCCTCGGCTACTGCTACTGTGTCGGACTCCCAGGACTCTTTTGATAAGTCTGAAAAACAAGATCAAACTTTGGCACAGGCTTTAAAATGGTCGGGCAATGCTGCCGATAGAGCTTCCGAAAATTCTGTTGAAAAACCTGTGGTGGTATCCGGGGAGGCAACAAAAACTGAAGCTGGCTCTAAAGAGGGGCAAAAAGAACATGTGGCTGTGATTGTGGCGGTTGAAAAAGCTGTTGAAACAAAGACAGAGTCTGCCGCCACTCAGGCTGTTAAGCCCCAACAAACTGAGGCCGTACAGCCGGAACCTGTAGCGGCAGTGATAGCCCCAATATTGCCTGCGGCTGAAGAAAAACCGGCACAGGTACAAGTCGAGATGCAAGATGAGATCTCACAGATCGCGCAAAAAATTCAGGAAAAAATCGAAGAGAGATTGCTGAGTGATAAAAGCAGTCTTGCTGATCTCGTGCAGGAGGATGAAAAATCTTCTCCGCTGCATCAAATTCAAATCGTCAAACTGTTGAGTGATTTGGGCGAGCGGCTTAGGAAAAGCGAGCGGGAGCGGGAGATTCTCTGGAAAGAGGTTGAGACTTGCCGCAAACAAATTGACGGCTTGGGTGAAAAAAATACCAAAGCTGAAGAAGCCTATAAAAATTTGCAGCAAGAGGCGAGCGATAAGGAAGTTCAAATTAAGTCTTTGGTTGAAAAACAAACCGAGTTGAATGAATTGCTTAGCACGCAAAAAACGCAATTTGAGGTGGGCCAGGCCGAGCAAAATGCCCTGAAAGCAAAGCTTGAAGAGAAGCTAACCAGTCTTGAAACCTCTACCGGCAGTGCGATTGTCCGGGTTGAGGATGCCATTGCAGAAAACACCAAATTATCCAAACGAGTGGAGCAACTTGGACAGGATAAAGCGCGGTTGCTGCATAAATTGGATTTGATGGAAGAAACCCTGACACAAACCCAAGATGCCTTGAGGGCTAAAGCTTTGGTGCTTTTGACCGATCAGGCGATTGCGGCGCAGACAACATTGCCTCAAGCTCCGGCCTGGAGCGGCGATGACACCTTGAAGCTTTCAGCCGTACCGCAGGAAGGGCGCGCGGAAAATTTGGCTGTGGGGATCGCTGCATCCTTCAAGCTAGATCAACGTGCGCGCGCTCAGAATAAGGCATTTTTAGCGGCATTGTTGATTTTGGGAATCGCTACCGGCGTTTTGTTGGGAGTGATTGGTCAAAATTATTTTGGACAGACAGCCAAAAATAGTACTCTAACTTCTCCTATGTCCACGGAGCAAAAAAAAACTCTAGAGTCTCGGCTCCTTGATCCTCGCAAAATTGAGCTGAACGCAAATGAAGAAACGGAAGGTCAGGCGGCGTTGATGGGCCAAATTGCGACGTTGGCCAATCAAATTGAACCGGGAAGTGCACAGGAAAAATCATCCGCACAGCAATCTTCGCTTCTGGCAAAATCACTGGATGTTATTGGGAGCGAGCAAGAATTCGAGTCTGCTCTTAAAGCTCAAAACCAAGCGGTTAAAGGGTTTAAGCGGAATGCCCCGAAAACTGCACCAAAGGAACGGATTAAACCGGATCAGTCTTTGCCCGATGCGGCAAAATCACTTGAGGAGAAAGCCTTCGCGAACGATGCGGCTGCGCAATATCAATTGGCCAATTTATACGCAACGGGCAAGGGTGGTGTCACCAAAAATCATGAGCGTGCGGCCAAATGGTTTTTTGAGGCCGCTCATAATGATATCGCCGCTGCACAATTTAATCTGGCAGTTTTGACGGGGCAAGGTTCAGGTGTGACCAAGGATGCGGCGGCCTCCGTCAATCTCTATCGTGTGGCTTCTGCCAACCACTACCCTCAGGCGGATTATAATTTGGCGATTGCTTATATTGACGGCGTTGGAGTGGAGTATAACCCAATTATTGCCGCAAATTATTTTCAACGTGCCGCTGCGGGGGGGATGGTTGAGGCTGCTTATAATCTTGGGCTTTTAAATGAAAATGGGTTATTGGGCGAATCGCAACCTGATGAAGCGGTGTTCTGGTATGGTTTGGCTGCGCAAGGTGGGAATGTTCAGGCTTCTGACGCTTTGCGGGATATTAAAAAGCAACTCTCTTTAAGTGATGAAGATGCGGCCAATATCATGAAGAAAATGGCTCAATCGCATCCTGCCTTTATGAATGAACGAGGCGAGGCTGCTCTTCCCACCCCCCGTTCAAAATCATAATCATTATTCCGGGTGTTGCGGCTTGGGTAAGTTTCCTTTATATATCATGTGTATCGCGAACTTGAGTTAAGTGATGGCGATATAAAAATCATTTCACCCGTTGCGGAGTATTCAGGAATGCTGGCTGATCAGGATCGTATTTTTACCAATATTTATGGCTGGGAGTCGTTTGCGCTGGGGGCTGCGCGCGCGCGCGGTGATTGGGATGGGACGGCAGAAATCCTGGCTAAGGGGCGTGATTGGATCATATCGGAAATGAAAACCTCCGGCCTACGGGGCAGGGGAGGGGCCGGATTTCCCACCGGCATGAAATGGTCGTTTATGCCTAAAGACTCAGACGGACGCCCGCATTATCTGGTGATCAATGCTGATGAATCGGAGCCAGGAACCTGCAAAGATCGCGATATTTTACGCCATGAACCGCATAAATTGCTCGAAGGGGCCCTGATCGCCGGCTTTGCGATGGGAGCGCATCGGGCCTATATCTATATTCGCGGCGAATTTTACAATGAAGGATCGACCATCAATCGCGCCATTAAAGAGGCTTATGAAGCCGGGTTATTGGGCAAAAATGCTTGCGGGTCCGGGTGGGATTTTGATGTGATTCTCCACCGCGGGGCGGGGGCCTATATTTGTGGCGAGGAAACTGCGTTGATTGAAAGTATTGAGGGCAAAAAAGGTCAACCGCGCAATAAGCCGCCATTTCCTGCGGGGGCCGGACTCTATTCCTGTCCAACCACGGTCAATAATGTTGAAACCATTGCGGTGGCACCAACCATTCTACGCCGCGGTGGGACTTGGTTTGCGGGGCTTGGTCGTGATGAAAAAAACACGGGCACGAAATTGTTTTGCATTTCAGGACATGTTAATCATCGGTGCAATGTTGAAGAGGTTATGGGGATTTCACTACGCGAACTCATTGAAAAACATGCGGGCGGTGTGCGCGGCGGATGGGATAATTTGCTCGCGATTATTCCCGGCGGCTCCTCAACGCCGCTTTTGCCCAAGCATATTTGTGATACGGTGTTGATGGATTTTGATTCGCTGCGTGCGGTGCAAAGCGGCTTGGGGACAGCCGGGGTGATTGTGATGGATAAATCCACCGATATTGTGACTGCCATCGCTCGCCTTAGCCATTTTTACATGCATGAAAGTTGCGGTCAATGCACCCCGTGCCGTGAGGGCACAGGCTGGTTGTATCGAATCATGCAACGTTTGGTGGTGGGGAATGCAACACTCGAAGAGATTGACATGCTGCTGGATTTAACCAAAGAAATTGAAGGCCATACGATTTGCGCCCACGGTGATGCTTCGGCGTGGCCGATTCAGGGGTTAATGCGGCATTTCAGACCCGAAGTTGAACGCCGCATATTGGATTACCGTAAGGATGCTCCCCGTCATGCGGCTTGATCGTATGGCTTGATAAATTCTATTTCTATCATTACTTCGTGATTTCGTGGTAAAATCTATATACGAGGACGTGATGAAACCTCAGATACATGAGGGCGTATGAGGGCGGCTTTGAAGTACAGAAGACAGATTATCATTTTGCTTGGCTGTTTTTTAAGTCTTTGTCTCTCCGCTTATGCGTTGGCGGCGGAAACGCAGATCGGCGCGCCCCAAGTGATTGATAAATCACGCTATGAACAATATCAAAAGCAAAGCGAAGCCTATGCAGCCTTCACGTTTAACCAGCTTTGCCTGCGGGATTATGAATTTTATTTAACTCCCTTAAAACGTCCGCCAATGTATCAAAAGCCCAATGTGGCGGTTGAATTGCCCAAGGCCTGTGATTGTTATACGCGCGAAATTATGTCAAAAATACCTGCGACGGACATTATTCAATCGATGACTTTTATGTATGGTTATCAATCCAACCGTTTTGATGCTCAGAAAAACCAGAAAATTTTAAGTTCAAGCCGCACCGCCGAAAAAGTTATGAATTTTATGGATGATCCCTCAAACCGAAAAAAATGTGGCTTTAAACGCTAATTTCTCCATTTTATCTTTGCGCGCAATGTGATACTGCTAACACAGGTCTGAAGGAAAGTTTCAGCGATCATCACCAGAGATCCCGGTTGGGTTTGCCCAGTATGCCTGAAAATGAGCGTAACTTAAAACGAGTGTTACCATGCCAAAATTGAAAATCAATAATACCGAAGTGGACGTGCCCGCCGGAACATCCGTCCTTCAGGCCGCAGAATTACTGGGGTATGAAATCCCACGCTTTTGTTATCACGATAAGCTTAGCGTGCCGGCCAATTGCCGCATGTGCCTGGTGGAGGTCAAGGGCGCGCCAAAGCCCGTGGCATCATGCGCCATGTCTTGCGGGGAAAATATGGAGGTGTTCACCGCCTCCCCGATGGTCACTAAGGCCCGCCACGGCGTGATGGAGATGATGTTGATCAACCACCCTCTAGATTGCCCGATTTGTGATCAGGGCGGCGAGTGTGATCTTCAGGATCAGGCCTATGGCTATGGTTTTGACCGCTCGCGTTATACGGAGGACAAAAGGTCCAAATCCGATCCCGATATGGGGCCGCTGATTAAAACTGTGATGAATCGCTGTATTCAATGCACGCGGTGTGTGCGGTTTTCTGAGGAGATCGCGGGTGTTGCGGATTTGGGGATGCTTAATCGCGGCGAGGATTCAGAAATCACAACCTTTATTGAAAAGGCCGTTGGGTCCGAACTTTCGGGCAATTTGATTGATGTGTGCCCTGTGGGGGCCTTGACCTCAAAACCTTATGCCTTTACCGCTCGCCCGTGGGAATTGCGAAAAACCGAATCGATTGATGTTCATGACGCTGTGGGTGCCAATATCCGCATTGATTCGCGCGGCAATGAAGTGATGCGGATTTTGCCGCGTTTGAACGAATCGGTGAATGAGGAATGGATTGCGGATAAAAGCCGCTTTGCCTATGACGGGCTCAAACGTGCGCGGCTGGACCGGCCCTATGTGCGGGATGCCAACACGGGTGAATTGCGTGCGGCCGGTTGGGACGAAGCGCTCAAAATCGTTGTGGATAAAATCCGCGGTACGGTACCCAATCGCGTCGCGGCCATGGTGGGCGCGTTGTGTGAGGGCGAATCGATTTTCGCGCTCAAAGAATTGATGATTTCTTTGGGGGTTAAAAATCTGGATTGCCGTACGGACGGCACGTTATATGATCCTTCTGAACGCTGCGGTTATCTGATGAATTCGACCATTGCGGGGATTGATCAGGCCGATGTGATTCTCTTGATCGGCACCAATCCGCGTTGGGAAGCACCGTTGGTGAATGCGCGGATTCGCAAAAATATCCTCAGCCGCCGTGTCAAGGTCGGCGTGGTGGGTGATCAGGTTGATTTAACCTACAAAACTAAATATATCGGCGCGGGGCTGGATAGCCTTAGCCATGATCACAGTTTTTTTGAATTGCTCAAAAATGCGCAAAAACCGATGGTGATTATTGGGCAATCCGTGTTCCTCACGCCGCAAGGCGAGGCAGTCCACGCGCTCTTACATGATTTTGCGCATGCGCATCACATTGTGCGCCAGGACTGGAACGGCTTTAACGTCTTGCAGATCGCGGCTGGGCGCGTAGGGGCGCTGGATTTGGGCTTTGTCCCGCAGCAGGCGGGCCTTAATGCCTATGAAATCCTCGCGGCCTCCCAAAAGGATGAGCTGGATGTGCTTTATTTGATGGGTGTGGATGAATTTAACGTGGCGGCCTCGGTTGGTGAGAAAACTTTTGTCATTTATCAGGGGCACCACGGGGATCAGGGCGCGGTGCGGGCGGATGTGATTTTGCCCGGTGCGGCCTATACTGAAAAGGACGGGCTTTTTGTGAATACCGAAGGCCGCGTGCAAATGGCGCGGCGTGCGGTTTTCCCACCCGGTGAAGCGCGGGAGGATTGGAAAATTATTCGCGCAATTTCCGATTATGCGGGCAAACCGCTTGCCTATGATACAATTTTCCAATTGCGTCAAAAGCTGTATGCCGCCCATCCGCATTTTGCCAAGGTCAATGACATTAAGCACAGCCCGTGGGAACCGTTCGGGAAAAAGGGCGATTGGAGCCATACGCCGTCCGCGCCCATCCTCGTGCCGATCATCGATAATTATTATATGACCGATTCCATTTCGCGCAACTCGCCCACCATGGCGGCCTGCACGCTGGAGTTTGTTGAAAACCCCAAAAATAATTTCCTGCGAAAACAAGGTTAAACCTCAAATTTCACCCTTTATGGATCCGCACTATGTTTTTTGAACAGCTTCGTCAATTTATCTCTCTCTATTGGATCGATGCGCTCTGCTTGATCGGTGTTATCGTGGCGTCTGCCGTGGTGATTATGGTGTTTGTGGCCCTTGTGACCTACGCGGAACGCAAAGTGTTGGGGGCGATGCAACGCCGCCAGGGACCCATGACCGTTGGGCCGTTTGGCTTGCTGCAACCTTTTGCCGATGCGTTCAAACTCCTCTCCAAGGAAACTATTATCCCGACTCAGGCGAATAAGCCGGTGTTTTTTATGGCACCGATTTTGATTCTGACTTTAGCACTGGTTGCATGGTCGGTGATTCCGATTGGGGCGCAATTGGTGCTGGCTGATATCAATGTCGGGGTGTTGTTTTTATTTGCCATTTCCTCACTCGGGGTTTACGGCGTGATTATGGCGGGATGGGCGTCCAACTCTAAATACGCGTTTTTGGGCGGCTTGCGTTCGGCTTCGCAAATGGTGTCTTATGAGGTCTCCATGGGGCTGGTGATTGTCACGGTGATTTTATGCACGGGATCGATGAATTTATCGGATATTGTGACGGCCCATCGCCCATTGTGGGTGGATATTATGTTGCTGCCGATGCTGGGTATTTTCCTGATTTCCATTCTGGCGGAAACCAACCGCGCGCCGTTTGACCTACCCGAAGGGGAGTCTGAACTTTCGGGCGGTTTTATGGTGGAATATTCCGCCGGAACCTTTACGCTGTTTTTCCTTGGGGAATATATGAATATGGTGTTGATGAGTGCGATCACCACCATTTTGTTTTTGGGGG
>JBDHTT010000005.1:0-41362 GCA_039808785.1 Alphaproteobacteria bacterium | reverse complement strand
CGGGCGTGCCGGTTGCCAAAATCGCCGCGCGCCTGATGGCGGGCGAAAAACTGAACCATTTCCGTGCGCAGGATATGCTCAAGGGCATGGCCACCGACCATATCGCGGTAAAGGCCCCCGTTTTCCCCTTCTCACGTTTCGCCGGCGTGGACCCGATTTTGGGGCCGGAGATGAAATCAACCGGCGAAGTCATCGGGCTCGACGCTGAAATTGGCCATGCCTTTGCAAAGGCGCAAATTGCCGCCGGCGTTCGCTTGCCCGAATCGGGCCGCGTGTTTTTATCGGTAAAGGATGATGATAAGGAAGGGTTAATCCCGCTTGCCAAGGAACTCAATGATATGGGATTTGAATTGGTGGCCACGGGCGGAACATGTTCTTATCTAAAGGCCGCAGGAATTGACGTGAAGCGCATCAATAAAGTGATGGAGGGTCAACCCCATATCGCGGACGCATTGATTAACGGCGACATTCATATGTTGATTAATACGACAAAAGGTGCGCAAACAATCGTGGATGCATCCTCCATCCGACGGCTCGCCCTTATGCATAAAATTCCTTATTATACGCTCCTGACTTCGGCCAAAGCCGCGATCCTCGCGATCCGCGCCCTCAAAGCCAAACAACTCGATGTCACCCCCCTCCAGAAATATGTGGGGTAATAACCATAAAGACTGATCTCTCAGTCTTTATTTCGGATCGTTTTTTAAATCTGTGTGCGATCAGGAATGTGCTGGGCTGAAGCCTGCATGCGATGTGAATTCATTTGATCATAAATTATTTTGCTTAAAATTTTACGATCTTGTCCTGGGGCTGGCGTTATCATCTCACCAAAAATCAGCTGCACCAAAGCTCCGCGACCACCCAAGAAATGCCAGAAATGTTGGGCAAAAAGTTTATCGCTGTGCCAGGCGTAGCGGTTGCGGTCATCCTCTGACATTACCAAATCACGCAGATTACCCTTGGTTTGCACCAAATGAATGAGCATTGGTTGCAGAGGTAACGCCTCACCGGAATTTGTAAACGCCAAAGAAAACAAGCTCGATTTAAACGGTAAAATTTGCTCCCCCGATGAGACCTGCCCCTCAGGGAAGAGGATCAAACTTTTACCCTCTGCCACCATCTGCCCCAATGAGTTGGTGACTTGCTTGGCGGCACGGGGATTTTTGCTGATAAAGGCGGTTTGCTGCACTGTGGCAAGATAGCCGAAAATCGGCCAATGAGCGATATCTTCCTTGGCGATGAAAGATGCCTGCAAACACGACCCCACAACGTTGATATCAAGGTAAGATACATGGTTCCCAACATAAATTATTTGTCGGTCCTTCACGGGTGAGCCGATTATTTCAACTTTAAGGCCAATAATTTTGCAAACACCACGATGCCAAAGTTGTGGGATGACATAAGCCCCAGCCCCCTTTGTAAAACAAAGCACCATAACCTGCCCAACCAAAATTGGTATGGTCCAAAGCGTTAAACATAACACCTTTAAGGTTGCACCTATATATGACATGAAGGCTCCCGGATCAAATGACAGCTATTTTCCCAATAGTTTACTGTACACATAATAATTTTCCAACACGCGTTGAACATAGTTGCGAGTCTCACTCACGGGGATCAGCTCAATCCAATCCACCCAATCGGGGGATTGGGAATTCGAAGTGCTACCGCCGCGATAATTAGACAACCTTGGATCACCGAACGTATCAATCCATTGCCGCACGCGGCCCGGTCCAGCATTATATCCCGCCACCGCCATGGGATAAGCATTGTCAAAACGTTCAAGCAAGCGGTCAATGTAATTCGACCCCAACAAAATATTATGTGCCGGACGATCGGTAAGCCAAGAGGTTTGATGCGCAACCCCTAATTTCTCCGCCGTTTCCTTGGCCGTTGCGGGCATTAATTGCATCAATCCCAATGCCCCTGCCGAGCTGAGTGCCTGCGCATCAAACTGGCTTTCCTGACGAATAATCGCGTGATAAAGCGCGTGGTCACCGACAATTTGAGACATTTGGCCATTCATATCAGGGTAGGTATAGCTACCGAGATAAATATTCTTCCACGATGCGGCTTTGGCCACGCGGAAGGAGGCCACTCGATCGCCTCCACGGTCCAAAAGCTGCGCCGCCGCCATAAACTCGGATGGGGTAGAAAGTGTGTCAATTAAAGCCCCAATCAACAGCGCGTGAATCTTATCGAGACCCGCAGCGTGAGCCAGCTGCGCTGCCTGAATTAAATCATTACTGCTCATTTTCTGAATATCCCCAGCAGATACAGCAGCCACAGCCAATCGCGGCACAGGCGCATGCAAATGTTGCAAAGACAATTGGCCATAATAACTGGTGGGATATTCCGCGGCAGTTTGAAACCATGTGCGTGCTTGGTCGCTTTGCCCCAATCGCTCGGTGGCCCGCCCAGCCCAATAGGCCCCACGGGATTTGGAGATGGATGTCGCCACAAGGCCATACATGGTTTCAAAATGCTTAAGTGCCGATTGCGGCTGATTCAAAAACCGCAAAGCCAACCACCCGGCCAGCCATTCGGCCTCCGCCGTGTCAACCTTATCACCTGTTCCGTGCGCAGCGGCCAGTTGATAGGCCAATTTATAATTATGTGCCTCGATCATCCGGCGGATCATGATATGCCGCTCTTTCCACCACTCACCCGGATTGGTGACCTGAGCCATATTCGGGGCAGATTGCAAGATCACAATTGCACCACTGTCTTGATCATTGCGACGCCGCCAACTGAGCCGTTCATACATCAACCCTGCATCATTCCGAAGGTTAGACGGCACACGATTGATTAGGGCGCTCGCTTCGCCTTTATCCTCGGCCAATGTAATACGGGCTTCAACTAACTCTGGATAGCCTCCACCCATCAATTGAGCCAGAGCGCGAGCTGGTGTGTATTTCTCAGCGAATAGTAATTTATCCAGCCGTTTGACATGAACAGAGAGTGGAATAACCCTGCCGACCTCGTTCCAGAGTGTTCCAAGATCATCGCCTGCAATGTCGGCCACCGGCCATTGATCGATGATGAGCTTGTTGACGTTGGCCGATACTTGCCCCCCTTGCCCAGCAAGTCTCACGGCATAAAGCAACTTGATCATCCCCTGCCCTGATACTGGCGGATATTTTGAAAACCACGCCAAAACCTGTGAGGGAGGGAGATCAACAGGCATTACGCGCTCTGCCGTTTTTTTCAAAGCGATTTGATTGGGCCAAGGCGCATTATGTTCGATAAAGGCAGCCACACGATCGAAGGGCAGCTGATCATAATCCCCGCGGTAGAGCATCCACTCATACACTTTGGACAAAGCGGGATTGCGGAGCGCTGCGATTTTACTGCGTGCCTCCAACCATTCATCCCCACTCATCAGAATCATGGCATCCACGGCCGATTGCGGCGGTGATTCCGGAGGGGCTGCCCAAGCCTTAGGTATTGTTACTCCAAGAACAAGAGGGGATAGGCACAAAACCACGAGCAATAAATCATAGACTCTTGCGCCCTTGGTCATTAAACTAAGATGCTTACAGCTTGAACAAAAACTGCGGAAGGATAATAGCAAATGTTGCCCAAACTTCACGGATCGATAACCGCCCTGATTACCCCGTTTTCCGGGGGTGAGCTGGATAAGCCAAGATTTGAAAACATCATTGAACATCAATTGCGAAATGGTACTCACGGTATTGTTCCTTGTGGGACAACCGGCGAATCGCCGACTTTGGAAAAAGAAGAATATCAAACTATCTTTGACATGTCTGTGGCGTTGGTCAAGGGGCAAATTCCGATTATTGCCGGATGCGGCACAAATTCCACTACGAAAACGATTGAACTGACAAAGCTTGCGAAGGACAGCGGGGCGGATGCGGCCCTCATCGTTGTGCCCTATTACAATAAACCAACTCAGGCAGGTTTGTTGGCGCATTACACCGCCATTCATAACGCAGTGGATTTGCCGATTGTAATTTACAATGTCCCCGGTCGCTGTGGATCCGAAATCACGGTCGATACGGTATGTCGATTGGCGGAGTTACCACGTGTCATTGCCCTTAAAGATGCCACCGCCGATATGTCGCGCACCAGTTTTATCAAATCACGGGTGAAAGATAATTTTTCTGTGCTATCAGGTGAGGATGCCCTAGCGGGCGCCTGTCTGGCCCAGGGAGGGGATGGCTGTATTTCCGTGACCTCCAACATCGCGCCACGCCAATGCGCCGACATGCAAAATGCTTGGCGCATTGGCGATATGGCGACATTTTTTCAACGTCAATATGATTTAATGCCATTGCACAAAGCCTTGTTCGTCGAAACATCTCCTGCGCCGGTGAAATACGGGGCGTCCCTGCTGGGCTTATGCCGCAATGAACTCCGCCTGCCGTTGGTGCCGACCTCCTCATCCGCCGAAACTGCCGTGCGTGAGGCGATGAGCAAGTTAGAATTAAGGGCTGCTACCCCTCCACAATCTCAATTTTTGAGAGAGGAAAGGCCGCCAGAACTCTTGCAATCACGGGGTCAGCGATGATATCGGCCATCAGTTTATCTTGTGCCTGCGCGGCCTGAACCGCCAGAGTGGGGGTAAGGTTGCGTGCGTGGCTTGAACTCACAATCATCCATCTGCGTCCAGTGATTTCCAGCAGTTTTCTGGATAGAGTCTGGGCCAAAGCTTTGTCGGCATCGGGAGTGGGCCGGAATTCAATAACCTCTTTATCCATCTTAATCAATTCAACATGATGAACGACCTGCGCCGCGAGATTCATCGCGCCATTTTGTTCCAGCAAAGCCACAACATCCGCCAAAGTCCCCAGATTATTATTGGCGATGGTAATTGCCAAACTTTCAGGGGCGTGTTGCGGTATAACTTTAGCAGTTGCTTGCGTTGTTCCACCGGAATATTGATTGGACATGTTGATCTGAGGTGTGCGCGCAGACTGTACACCCACTGCGTTTACACCGCCTACGCCTCCTCCACCGACATTTGGAATTGCGGCTGAAACGGATAAGCTCCCATCCTTTAATTGCTTGATGACCGCTCCGGGGTCAGGCAAGCTCGCGGAATAGATCAGTCGAATGATGATCATCTCGGCTGCAGCCTGAGGATTGGGGGAATGAGCAACCTCTCCAAGCCCCTTCAACAAAATTTGCCACACGCGCGTTAAATGCGCAATGCCGGTTTTCTTAGCCATCTCAACAACTCGTGAACGTTCAGTAGAGGCCATATTGGGCTCCACTGTCATTGGTGGCGAAGAAATCGTCACGAATTTGCTCATCAAATGGGTAATATCCAACAAATCCTGTAGCACACTTTGGGCATCAGCGCCGGCGCGATATAAATCGGCCATGAGCCCCAGCGATTTTTCGGCGTTTCCAGCCAGAACAAACTCCATCAAGTCCAGCAGCTGCCCACGATCAGCCAGTCCCAGCATATCGCGCACCTGCGCCACTGTGATATGATTGCCCTCACCAAGGGCCATGGCTTGATCTAAAATACTCATGCCATCGCGCACTGAACCATCCGCTGCTCGCGCAATCATGGCAATAGCTTCATCCTCTGCGCTAACCTTCTCTTGATCACACACACGGCGATAATGGAGTGCGAGGGGTTCAGCATCCACGCGGCGCAGATCAAATCGTTGACAGCGTGAGAGCACCGTCACTGGAACCTTGCGAATCTCGGTCGTTGCAAAGATAAACTTCACGTGCGGAGGTGGCTCCTCCAATGTTTTCAGCAAGGCATTAAAAGCGTTTTTTGACAGCATATGAACTTCGTCAATGATATAAACCTTATACCGCGCGGAAATGGGGGCATAACGTACACCGTCCAAAATCTCTCGAATATCATCTACACCAGTTCTTGAGGCCGCATCCATCTCCATCACATCTGGGTGGCGATCTTCGGAAATCGCACGACAAATCTCACAATCATCGGTAGCCCCAGTAGTAGGTCCCGCCGTGCCGTCCGGCCCCGTATAATTAATTGCCTTGGCAATAATTCGAGCAGTCGTGGTTTTCCCCACACCGCGCACCCCCGTGAGCATAAAAGCATGGGCTACACGACCGGAGCCAACAGCATTTTTCAGGGTTCGCACCAACGCGTCCTGACCGATCAATTGATCAAAATTCTGCGGCCGATATTTGCGCGCCAATACGCGGTAAATTTGGTCATTAACTTGAGAGTTTTGTGCCGCAAAAGGAGTATCACTCATCACATAATCTCGATTTAAACAGTTTGCTGCTTGGCAACGGGCTGCCAGCCTATTTTGGGCATGTGGGGAGAGTCGGCGGCCTTTTCATCACCCGGTAATTGCACATTGGTCATGGCTTCCCACGGGCTTAAATTATCAAACACACGGAAATCTTGCGGCAATGTCACAGGGCCGTAAACCACGCGCTTGGCTTCATCATCGTAATGCACCTCAACATGACCGGTGAGCGGGAAATCCTTGCGCAACGGATGCCCGTCAAATCCGTAATCGGTTAAGATACGGCGGTGATCAGCCAACCCGTTAAACATAATCCCAAAGAGATCCCATGCCTCCCGTTCAAACCACGGGGCAGAGTTAAAAAGCCCGGATACGCTTGGAATCGGAGTTTTCTCATCTACTGCCACCTTAATCCGTGCACGCATATTATATTTGAGCGAGAGCAATTGATACACAATATCAAACCGCAAGGCGCGTTCGGGATAATCCACCCCGCAAATATCCATTAATTGCGCAAAGCGGCAATCCTCCGCATCCCTCAAGAACGCCATCACTGCCAGCAACCCGTGGGGATGAACACGCACGATCAATTCCCCGTGATCGAGCTCATAGGACTCAACCGCCTCCGGCATTCTTTCCTGCAACGTCTGCCCCAATGTCAAAACGGGGATCAGGTCTTTTGGGTCTGTAGTTTCTGCAGCTGCAATAGGATCTATTGTCATGTTATCCTCTTTACTCTCAATCCCTATCGTTTCAACGTGTGATACGCGTATCTTCGCGGCGAATTTTTTTCTGTAGTTGCAAGAGCCCGTAAACCAGAGCCTCAGCCGTTGGCGGGCAACCGGGCACATAAATATCCACAGGTACGATACGATCACACCCGCGCACCACGGAATAGCTATAATGGTAATATCCGCCGCCATTGGCGCAAGACCCCATGGAAATCACCCAACGCGGTTCGGCCATTTGATCATATACACGGCGCAGTGCCGGAGCCATTTTATTGGTGAGTGTTCCCGCCACGATCATCACATCGGATTGCCGCGGGCTTGGTCGTGGAATAATCCCGAATCGATCAAGGTCATAACGCGACATATAGGAATGGATCATTTCAACCGCGCAGCATGCCAAGCCAAAGGTCATGGGCCACATCGACCCCTGACGCGCCCAATCGAACAATTTATCGGCCTGGGTCAGGATAAATCCCTTATCCGTAACCTCCTGCGCCAATTTTGCAACCTCTTCATCCTGCTGGACAGCCGCAATCATTGGAACATTGGTTTGCAGCGGCACTTGCGGAGCCTTAAACACTTCACGATGCGACATTCATCACACTCCCATAAAATCTTAAATCCATTACGCCCAATTTCATTACTCCCAATCGAGTGCGCCTTTATTCCATTCATACACAAGGCCAACAGTCAAAACGCCGAGGAAAACAATCATTGACCAGAAGCCAAAGAGGCCAATTTGCCCCAATGAAACCGCCCATGGGAAGAGAAACGCAACCTCAAGATCAAAGATGATAAACAAAATCGCAACCAAATAAAACCGCACATCAAATTTATGGCGTGCATCGTCAAATGCATCAAACCCGCATTCATAGGGCGATAATTTTTGCGAATCGGGCTTGAGCCGCCCAATGACAAACGGCACCAGACTCATTACCGTGGCCAACACCCCCGCAATCCCCAAAAACAAAAGGATTGGCAGATATTGCATAAGGAAATTTTCTTGCGGAATCATGAAATCAACCTGTTATTACGGCCTTAAAACAAAAATTTGTTCGGCCTAACAGACCACAAAATCACCCTTGCATCAAGGGGATATTCGCTTTAAGTTCCAAATGCCCCGATTATTTATATCATTCTGATTGAGGAACCCCGAACCTGATGTCCACACCTTTATCATCCCAACCCGCTGAGCGTGCCTTTTCATGGCAGGAAATTCATGTTTTAAGCCTGGCACTGGCTGAAAAATTAAAGTCGAGCGGTCGCAACTGGAAACGCATTATCGCAGTGACGCGCGGCGGTATGGTTCCGGCGTGCATCATTGCCCGCGCGCTTGATATACGTTTGGTCGATACGGTGAATATTGAGAGTTATTCAGCCCAAACACGCGGCGATGTCCAAATACTCTCACAACCGGACCTTCAGTATAATCAGATTGATACGCTCGTGATCGACGACCTGTCAGACAGCGGTAATACGTTTAAAGCCATTCGCTCCCTTTGGCCACAAGCGACTTTTGCTTGTATTTTTGTCAAACCTGAAGGTCAACCACAAGCCGATTACTTCGTTGAGCAAATTGACCAAAATTGTTGGGTTTATTTCCCATGGGATTCTCAGGAATTCCCCGACCATATCACGCGCCAAATCGGCGGCCATCTATTGTAAACTTTCATGGCCATGATGCCCCGCGCGCAACTCGTCATGCACTTCATGCCGATGAGGGGTGAATTGCGGCATAAGTGAGCCAAGAATCATCCCGACAAAGCTCACCATCAATCCTGCCAATTGTGCCGGGATCAACGCATCCTCAGGGGCAAAGGCAAGACACAAAACCCAGCTGGTAAACCCGCCGATCACTGAAAACAAAGCCCCCTGATTGGTTGCACGCTTCCAATAAATGCCGAACGCCAGCGGGATAAATGCCGATACCAAGGTTATTTGATACGCATTTTCAACCATGGCAAAGATGCTCAGGTCGGAATTAATGGCATAAAGCGTGACAATCACGGTAAAGACCAAGGTCACGAGACGCATCAGTTTCAACAATTGTTTATCCTTCATCTTTGGCAACATCGGGCGCAAAATATTTTCCGTGAAGGAGACTGACGGAGCCAAAAGCGTAGCCGATGCACAACTTTTAATGGCGGAGAGCAACGCGCCGAAGAACATGACCTGGGCAAAAAGCGGTGCATGAGTCAGGACCAGTTGCGGCAAAATTAACTGGCGATCTCCCCCCTCCCCCATATGTGCTGCGACCATGTCTGGATCAATAAGGGTGGCGGAATAGGCCAAAAACATCGGCACAAAAGCAAAGATAAAATAGAGGGTTCCGCCGAGGACCGAGCCCCATTTGGCGTATTGAATGGTTTTGGCGGACTGAACGCGTTGAAAAACATCCTGTTGCGGAATTGACCCCAACATCATGGTGACCGCCGCCGCGGTAAAGGCGATTATGCTCGCGAGATCTGCGGAGGGCCAAAACTCAAATTTCCCCGAAGCCTGCGCATGTTCAATCACCGCCCCTACCCCACCGGCCATGCCCGAAACTTCGGCCCCGATATAGAGCATGCCGGCAACAATAATCACCATTTGGATTAAATCCGTCACGGCTACCGCCCACATACCGCCAAAGAACGTATAAACGAGAATGGTGAGTGAGCCGATCCACATACCCGCCATTTCCGATATCTGGCCATGAGAGACAATGTTAAACACCAATCCCAAGGCCGTGATTTGAGCCCCAACCCAGCCCAAATAGGACACCACAATCGCCAGAGTCGTGAGGACCTCCACAACCCGCCCATAGCGTTTTTTGTAAAAATCACCAATCGTGAGCAATTTCATTTTGTATAAAGGTGCCGCAAAAAACAACCCCACCAAAATCAAGCATAGGGAAGAGCCAAAAGGATCCGCCACGATACCGCGCAAGTTTTCATCAAGAAATGTCGCGGGAATCCCTAGAACGGTTTCCGACCCGAACCAAGTGGCAAACACCGTGGCCACAACCATATAGAACGGCAAATGACGACCGGCGATAGCAAAGTCGCCCGTATTATGAACTTTCAAACCGGCAATTAACCCAATTGCAACCGAGATAACCCAATAGCCGATCACAAACCATAGCAGCATATAAACTCTTCCTTCCTTGGGTTCTCACTGTCTGACCATTGACCTCTCTAGGGCTATTGATCCATCAATTTTTCAAAAGAATCCGTGCCGATACGTTCAATGAAATAACAGCTTTACCGGGCTCTGCCGTTGGGGGTTGTAGCGCACTTTCCCGGCTCAAACTCATATCGGATTTCATCATCACCATGGGCTGGGGCGTGGGGATATAAGAATTATCGAGATTTAGCTCCACAATATTATAGGATTGTTTGTTTAAGGACTGCGCCACAATATTGGCTTTATTCTGAAGTTTTTTAATGGCGGCCTCTATCAAGCCATCCTTTTCCGTTTCAAACTTTTCCGAGGATAACTGATAGGACAGATTGCTCATCACAAAATCTTGCCCCTGTATCTCTCCTACTTTACTCAACAACTTCTCCGAATCTTTTGACACGAGTCTCAAAGATTGCGTGCCGCGCCAGATCACGTTTTTCTTATTTCGCTCAGGTTTAATGGCCTCTGCACTGCTCATAATCACAGGGGTTGGGTCATATGAATACACATAATATTGCCCGGTTGAAAGTTGAATGCTTGGCTCCTGCTTAATGCTCGCGACGGCAGCCTTAACCGCGCTATTAATTTTCTCTTGCACCACACTGGATTTGGCGTCCTCAACCTCAATGCGTAGCTCCGCCAACAGCTCATCTTGATCCACTTCTTTTTGCTCCGAAGCTGAAATCGTTAAGTAGGTTTCCGACGGCGATAACGCTTGCTTTGAGCCATCATTCCCAACAACTTCACGCTGTGCATGGGCAACAGGGCTTGTATAAATTAGAACAACAAACAGCGCACAAGCCAGAATACACACGCTCAAAACGCGATTTGCACCTCGTATGAAGCTTTGTGCAAATACAAAGCTAGCAAAAAAACTTATGAATTGATTCATGGGATGCCTTTCTGCCTTATGATATTTAGGCTTTTTATTAACGCTCGGTGCTGAGTCTATTATGATTTTTATTCGCTGAAAAGCCAAATTTCGCACACCTTTTAGACTTATCCTTAAATATTCTCGGCATCCTCTTGATTTTGAGTTTTATCCTCAGATTGAGCACGTAAAAAAATATCGATGCCAATATTGTCCATTTCACGATTTTCTTTGGCCTGAACAGAGTCCCTCTCTGATTTATCACGCTTTTTTTGGATAATTTCTGCTTTTTTTTTCTCGGCAAAGGCTTCACGCAAATCCTCCTGAGCTTTTTCAATTCTTGCATCTATGCGCTGAAGCTGAATTTCGATTTTTTCCAACTCTTGATTCATTCGCGCAGCATAAGCGGCATAGAAGATATACGCATCAACCCGGCGCGTTTCCTCTGCGATCAATCGCTCGCGAAACAAGGACTCACTAATGGCGCGTTTTCGGCCTTCAATAAGTTCGGCCTGACGAAACAACTCCGCCAATATTTTTTGTTTTTCTTCAACGCGATATTTGCGCAATCGGATCAAGGAATGCAGTCGGGCCATGTTTAAATTATAGCACCATTGAACAAAGGCGTGTAGTCAATTGACAGATTTTAACAAGGAGTAAGCTTTAATCCCTACGGCTTGCAAGTCCAAGCGGATTAGATTTCTGTCATTTATTGGGATTAAGCAACGAATCCACCGTCCGCGATATCCATGTTCGCTCGTCTTTTAAATGAGCCCTTTGTGCGGGATCAAGCAGGGCGTAGCTACTTTGGTACCATTTGCTGCCTGGATAGTTGTGTCCCAAAACGGCAGCAGCATGGGTGGCCTCATCTTTAAGCCCCATAATGGTGTAACACTCCACCAGCCTATGCAATGCTTCGGGAACATGGGTTGTGGTTTGGAAATTTTTGATCACCGCCAAAAAGCGGTTGATTGCCGCGTTGTACTCCGATTTTTTCATATAATAACGGCCAATTTCCATCTCTTTACCCGCCAAATGATCCTGCACCAAATCGCGTTTGAGCGCGGCATCGCGCGTATAAGGGCTATCGGGAAAGCGATTTATAACCAAATCCAATGCCTCTAACGCACGCTCGCTCATCGCCTGATCACGCCGGACGTCGGTCATTTGTTCATAATAACACATGGCCTTCATATAATAAGCATAGGGAACCAGATCATGCCCCGGATGAAGTTCCACAAATCGATCAATCGCCACAATCGCATCATCATATTTGAGTTCGTTATAGGCCGTTTCAGCCTGCCGAATTTGTGAGACTGTTGCAAGCTCCGAGTATGGATGCTGCCGCTCCACTTCCCCGTATAATTTCACGGCGGTTTGGTATTTGTCATCCTTGCGCGCTGCTTCAGCTTCTTTATAAATTTGCTCCGCCGGACGATCAACAGTCAGCGGATCAATCTCTTTCTTACGGCTGCAAGATGTAAGGCATAAGGCCACTGCGCAGAGTGTCATAATCATTACCGTTAAGGTCGAAATGCGAAAAGATTTTATCATGAAATCCAAATCCGTTTTATAAGCTCATTTAGGGACACACCAAACCTAAAGAAAACCAAGAGTAAAACACTCAACTTGCAATTTCTATCATAGACAGGAATTTTTTCAATCGTTCAGATTGTTGTTTTTTGGCTGATTGATTGCTATAGAATTTATATTTCTCCCATCCTGCAAATAATGTCCCACTCTTCTTGAGACACCGGCATCACCGATAACCGCGACTGACGGATAAGTGCGATATCTTGTAACTTGGGGTGCGCCTTAATATCCGCCAGTGTAACAGGTGTTTTGAGCGGCGTTTTATATTTTACATCCACCAGGACAAATTTACCGCTCTCATCCGCCGGGTCCGGGTAATGTTCACGGGCAATTTCCATGATGCCCACAATTTCCTTGCCCACATTAGAATGATAGAAAAACGCCAAATCTCCGCGCTTCATCGCCATCATGTTATTGCGTGCCTGATAATTACGCACATCATCCCATGCGGTGATTTTATCCTGCTTCAAGCGGTCCCAGGAATAACAATTAGGTTCCGATTTCATCAACCAATAAGCCACCTGTCACCCCCTATTTTCAATGTGTTTCGGCCCGCGGCGGGCGGGAGAGAATATGATCAAGCGCATGGCCTAGGCTTAAATCCTCATACAGGCAGCGATATACGGTTTCCACAATCGGCATATCAACGCCGCGGGTTTTGGCGAAATGATAGGCCGCGCGGGAGGTTGTCACCCCTTCGGCAATGCTCGTGCGGCTCTGTGTAATTTGAGTGAGTGTCTTGCCGCCCGCCAGCTCTAGCCCCAGTGAAAAATTGCGTGATTGAATACTCGAACAAGTCAACATCAAATCACCCACGCCGCATTGCCCCAACAAAGTTTCGCGCTTACCACCCATGGTTTCGCTCAATCGTGCAATTTCGGCCAATCCCCGGGTAACAAGCGCGGCCCGCGCACTCTCCCCCAGTTCCAACCCGTGGCATAGTCCACAGGCAATCGCAATCACGTTTTTAATCGCCCCGCCAATTTGCGCGCCCCAAATATCACTCGTGGCATAAAGCCTCAAATTCCGCGCACTTAAGCGCGCAATGACTTCGTCCGTTACAGCAACCTCACCGGCCAGAGTGGACGCGCTCGGCAATCCCCTTGCAATATCGCGCGCGAAATTCGGGCCGCTCAAATAAGCAAGGCGAATATTCGAACATTCCTCCGCCGCAATCGTGAGCGGCAAACTATCCGTTCCGATTTCCATTCCCTTGGCACAAATCACCATCGGCGCATCAGCGGATAAAACCGCATGAATTTGTTGTAAATTCGCCCTTAAAAATTGCGTGGGTGTCACATTGAGGATAATATCAAATTTTGTCCCGTCCCCATTCTCAATAAACTGATTGAGAGGGAGGATACTGATCGTATCATGCAATTGAATATCGGCCAGATAGGTCTGATTAACGCGGGTTTTGGAGATCTCTTCGGCCAATTCGCCTGTACGTACAACCAAACTGACCCGATGCCCCGCCCCGGCATAACACTGGGCCAACGCCGTCCCCCATGCCCCCGCCCCAATGATTGCGATATTGGTCATGAGTTATGCTTGATCCAAAATCTCCGCGATTTGCCGTGTAACCTCTTCGACCGGGGCCATACCGTCCACAGTGCGCAGGATACCGTGATTTTGATAATACGGCAAAATGGGCGCGGTTTGGCTGCGATACGTTTCCAACCGTTTTTGCAAGGTCGCCGCATTATCATCGGCCCGGGCCGTGCCAGATTCTTTAGCACGTTTTTCAATCCGCTCGATCAGTGCATTTTCATCCACCACCAATTGAATAACCGCATTTAAATCCCTGGATTTATGATGTAGCATTTTATCCAAGGCCTCGGCCTGGGCCACCGTCCTTGGGAAACCGTCCAAAATGAAGCCCTTGGCACAGTCGTCTTTGTCAATACGATGAGAAATCATCTCAATGACAATCTCATCAGATACAAGGGAACCTGCATCCATAATATCTTTAACCTTTAGCCCCAACTGGGTTTTTTCAGCGATCTCAGTGCGCAACATATCACCAGTTGAGAGCTGCTTAAGTCCACGCCCATCTTCCAAAATCTTGGCTTGAGTGCCTTTACCTGCGCCCGGTGGCCCGATCAGAATAATATTCACGGTCTATTTTCTCCCCTTGGACAGACGTGTTTTTTTGATCAGCCCTTCATATTGATGGGCCAACATATGTGAATTAATTTGTGCCACCGTATCAATTGTGACGGACACCACGATCAGTAGCGAGGTTCCACCAAAATAAAACGGCAACCCATATTCCGCGATTAGAAATTCCGGGAGCAAGCAAATAAAGCAGAGATATGCCGCTCCCAAAACAGTAATACGGGTGAGCACATGATCCAGAAATTCCGCCGTGTTTTTTCCCGGCCTGACCCCAGGGATAAAGCCGCCATATTTGCGCAACATTTCTGCGTTTTCATCGGGATTAAAGACAATCGCCGTATAAAAAAAGGCAAAAAACGTAATCAACAACGCATAGAGCGCCATATGCACCGGATGCCCCGACGTCATATAGCGTGCAAGGTCAGACATAAATCCACCGCTTGCGTCAATTCCCGCAAAACCAACAATCGTCATCGGCAGGAACAAGAGAGAGGACGCGAAAATCGGCGGTATCACACCAGACATATTGAGCTTCAAAGGCAGATGGTTTTGGCTGGCTTCGGTCATTTGCTGCGCACCCACCTGGCGTTTTGGGTATTGCACCAAAATCCGACGCTGGGCCCGTTCCATGAAAATAATAAACAGAATGGTTCCCACGATCATCACGCCGATCATCACGATACCGATAAAGGAAATCTGTCCTTCCTCTCCCAGTGTTAAAGTTTGCAGCAACGCATGGGGTAGGTTCGCGACAATCCCCGCGAAAATAATCAACGAAATCCCGTTACCAATGCCGCGCGCCGTGATTTGCTCGCCGAGCCACATCAGAAACATCGTACCCCCCACCACAGTGATAATAGTGGATATGCGGAAGAAAATGCCAGGGTCGATCACTGCTGACCCGGCGGAGCCCTGAAGATTCTCAAGTCCCACCGCAAGCCCGTAGGCCTGAATCGCGGCCAACAACACGGTCAAATACCGTGTATATTGATTGATTTTCTGGCGACCCGATTCGCCCTCTTTTTTCAACGCCTCAAGCTTAGGTGAGAGGGCTGTCGCCAACTGCACGATAATCGATGCCGAAATATAGGGCATGATCGAGAGGGCAAATACTGTCATACGCTTGAGCGATCCCCCCGAAAACATGTTGAACATATCAAGCAAACCACCGCTTTTCTGTTGAAAAATGGCTTCCCATACATGCGGATCAATGCCAGGGATAGGGATATAGGTCCCCAAGCGATACACTAATAAAGCCCCGATCACGAACCAAATTCTTTTTTTCAGCTCCGTTGCCTTGGCAAACGCGCCCCAATTGGCATTTTTTGAGAGCTGCTCAACCGCAGAGACCATATCAAATTCCTTATAAACTATTTTGGCTTTCACAAGGTTTTTATCGGATGAAAATCATTTTGTCCAGAGTGGTTGAATGTTCTTTGCAACAATTCAGAAACAATTTTTTTCACATTTGAAACATAAGTGTGGTTTTCATGTTACAGATTTGAGCTAAGTTAGGTGAATGAGGGCATAAAGACTCGCCTTCAATTTAAAAGGTCAACCACTGCATAAATTGATAGGAGTATCGCAAAATGACTTACACAATTCAATCAAACGTTCCCCAATATATCACCGGTGTAACCCATCCGCTTATATCCGAGATTTACATGAAAAAAGATTACGCCCATGATCATCAGGAAAATGTTTTGGTTATCAAAACCCATTCACTCGAACATGCAGGCCATGGAACTGATGGTGAAGCGTTCAGCGATATTTTGATTGACTTGCTCAGTGATTTGGAGGATATCAAGACCTATGCGGAGGAACGCGTGGGCAGCTTTGACCGGGTGGATATCCGCGCTCATTGATTTGGGCTTCAATGCGGGAGTTGTTCTTGGCCCGTTTTTATTGATGCCCCGTACCCAGCAAAGCATTTTTTAAGCGATTCTGCCCACTTGACCGCGGGGTGGAAGCCATGTAATGGTCATCATTGAAAGACTTATTATATAAGCTTGCGGCTTATTTTCCAAAACGGAGAACATTATGGACGAAACCGGTCAAAGATTAAGAAATTGCGCAGAAAATTGCATTAATGCTTATGAAGCCTGGCAAGGATCACGGCAGAATGTGGCTGCGCGCGAAGGCTTGCAAGAGGCCGTTCATGAGCTTCGTAAAGTGGCGGCGAAACTAGAAATTGAAGTTGCAATTTCCGAGCGTGAAGAGCTGACCCAACGCCCGATCCCTATTCCACCGCACCGCGCCGCACGCAGGCGTGATCAAAGCGGCTCTGAACTGCCTGATTTTATCCTCGATTCTCCACGTTCATCACGTCAGGGTTCCGATTATTCCGGTGATGAAAATGATCAAAACGGGTCGGCTGCATATGGCACAAACTCCTCCGGCTCAGGGACGTTAAGTTCGGGGTCTTCCTCCCGTGGTTCGCAAAATCGTCATATGGGCCAACGAAGATCAACACAAAATCGCCGCCCACAACAACCACAGGGTCAGCAGCATGGTTCAAATTCTGAAAACCAACCCAAAGAATTTGCGCCACGCCCCATCCGTGATGCTCAAGAAACTCCGCAAAATCGCGATGGGACCATGAGTTTGGGAAACATGAACACGATTATTTCAAATAATCCTTCAAATAATCTCTCAAACAATTCAGGGCCAACTCCAGAGGCTGCGCAACCTACTGAGTTTTCCCCTCCTCCATCCTACGAAGATAGATAACAAAAAATTCGGCTAATCCTTACGAAGCTTGCTTGCCATTAATCCCAAAACATGGATTGAAGGAACGATGGCCGCACCGGCGATCAAACCCACAATCGAAAATCCCAGATAGTGCCCCAACACCCCCAGTGGTAGGTGGTGAACGATATCAGCAAGAATAGTGAATTGTTTGGCCAATAATTCACCCGCAATAAAAAGCATAGCGCCGGTCCCCAGGACTGACATTGATTTCATGATGTTGGGGGCCGCCCGGATCAAAAACAATCCCAAATTACGTTTGATGATCAGGCTACGCGTGGGCTTTTCATGATCTGCCGGTGTCAGGGAAATAAGATGAAGTCCCGCATCATCCATTTTAATCAACGCTTTGACCAGTCCGTAAATTACTTTTGTTACCACAAACCCAATGACAATGAGCGCAATCAATTGCATCACCCATGCGGGCGCCCAGGTAAATTCGGGCACGATATCGGCAATTTCGGCCAATGCGATAAAGGTGATTTCAATCGACATCACCAAATCGGTACGAATGGCCCCCTTGACTAAATTTTTTTCAAATTCTTCTTGATTGCGACACTCGCCGCCCTCCTCCTCATCACAAAAATTCGGGCGATGTTCAAAATCCACATGATTTTTATTAAATAGTTTAAGTTTATACGCCAACGTATGGAAAACTTTTTCTGTCCCTTCGTAGGCCAAATAGCATCCCCCCAGAGCCAAAATCGGAGTCAGCAACCATGGCGCAAAGATATTAACAATCATTGCCAAGGGAATGGCAATCCCCTTATTGATCATTGATCCGCGTTCAATTGCACGAATCAATGGAATTTCTTTGGCGGGTTCAATGGTAAATTCGGCCATGACCTTGGCATTGACGGGGATATCGTCAATCACCACCGCACTGGCCCCTTTTACACCGAGTCCCGTCATAGTGGCAATGTCATCAAACCCACCCATAATCATTTTGCTGTTAGCAGCAGCCTTTGACATTAAGGTAGCAACATCATCGAGAAGGGCAAGAAATCCAGCAGACATAATAAGTTTCTATTTCCTTTTCCTTGGGTATTTGTCAAATTTTAAGTTTAGTCAGTTATATATCCAGATTCCTGAATATCTGCAATATTCAGCCTTGTGATCTTCTGGTATCTGTTAATAGATTCCACAACAACTTTCTCTATCTGCTTCCTATCAAAACCTCGCGTTTGCCAACACGGTTGGCAGGGCTCACAACCCCTTCCTTTTCCATTTGTTCAATGATGCGGGCCGCGCGGTTATAGCCGATTTGCAGGTGACGTTGAATAAAACTGGTGGAGGCCTTTCCTTCACGCGCCACAATGGCCACCGCTTCATCATAAAGCTCTTCACCGCCGTCATCACCGCTGCCGCTGCTTCCACCAAATTCGCTATCCTCACTGAATAATTCGCCTTCTGTGACTTCTTCCAAATAAGCCGGCTCGCCTTGAGCCTTGAGGAAATTCACCACATCCTCGACCTCACGATCGGCTACAAACGGCCCGTGAACCCGTGTGATGCGCCCACCCGCCGCCATGTAGAGCATATCCCCCATACCCAGCAGCGTCTCAGCCCCGCCCTCACCCAAAATGGTCCGGCTATCGATTTTAGAGGTCACTTGGAAAGAAATCCGGGTTGGGAAGTTCGCCTTAATCACCCCGGTGATCACATCAACCGATGGGCGTTGCGTGGCCATGATCAGGTGCAGACCCGCCGCCCGCGCCATTTGTGCCAGGCGTTGAATGGCGTTCTCTACATCCTTCCCCGCCACCAGCATCAAATCCGCAAATTCATCCACCACAATCACGATATAGGGCAATTCGGTGAGATCAAGCGGCTGTTCCTCAAACACCGGTTTACCCGTTTCGGGGTCAAATCCGGTTTGCACTTTGCGCATTAAAATCTCGCCCTTTTTGACGGCTTCGCGGATGCGCGCATTATATCCTTCGATATTGCGCACTCCCAGTTTTGACATGTTGCGGTAACGATTTTCCATCTCTTGCACCGCCCATTTGAGGGCGACCACCGCCCGCCCCGGGTCCGTCACCACCGGAGAGAGCAAATGCGGAATATCGTCATAAACCGATAGTTCAAGCATTTTCGGATCAATCATAATAAAGCGGCATTTTTCGGGTGGCAACCGATAGAGAAGCGAGAGAATCATCGTATTCACCGCCACCGATTTTCCCGATCCCGTTGTCCCCGCGACCAGCAAGTGCGGCATACGCGACAAATCGGCAATAATCGGATGCCCACCAATGTCCTTGCCCAAGACTAAAGGTAATTTATTGGGGGTTCTTTGAAATTCATCGCCCTCTAGCAAATCACGTAGGTAAACGGTTTGGCGGCGTTTATTGGGAAGCTCAATCCCGATCACATTACGCCCAGGCGGCACAGCCACGCGGACAGACACAGCAGACATAGAGCGCGCAATATCGTCCGAGAGTGAAATCACCCGCGAATTTTTGGTCCCCGGTGCTGGTTCGAGTTCATAAAGCGTCACCACGGGCCCGGGAAAAATGCTCTTGATTTCGCCACGCACATTATAGTCACTCAAAACATTCTGGAGCACTTCGGCATTTTTGCGCAGCGAATGTTCATCCAATTTATCTTCTTTATGCGGTGGTGGAACGGGGCTAAGCAAATCAACGGGCGGCAATTCCCACTCCGACTGATCACGCAAATTCAACTGTGCCTGATGCTTTGATTGTGCGGATTTTGAGGTTGTTTTTTTCGTGGTCCGCACAACCTCAATCTGATGATGGGATTGCGTGCCTGCATCATCATCGCTTGCGTCTTCTTCATCTTCTTCATCGTCCTCAAACATTTCACGCTCTTGAATCATAAACCCCGAAGGCTGAGACTCATTTTGGCGCGCTTTTATTTTTTGCCGCCACAATTTATAGCGAGTCCATAGTGACCCCGCCCCGTCCAACGTGGCCATGCCGCCGCTGAGAAAAGTTTCCACAACCGCCTGACGCTCACTGCGTTTAAGGGCAATGCCAACGGCCCATAAGGTCACGCCCGTGAGACCGCACACCACCGCGGCACAAATATGCGGATAAAAGCTTATAATGGGACTGATTTCCTTCGTAATTTTGGACAGCAGCAAAATGCCCCCCGCACCACCCCATGTTGAGTAAGGACTCCAGCCTGAAGCCGGAATGGCCGCCCCGGCGATGGAAAGCAAGATCGCTGCCGCCAAAAGCGCCGCAAATCGGCCCCAAAACGGACCAAAATCTTCCTTTTTCCACATGCGCCATCCCCACATCAACAACCCCGACGGCAACACAAACGCGCCAACACCAAAAATCTGGAGCAAAATATCGGACAAATGCGCCCCCGCCGCCCCCATCCAATTTTGAATATTGTCATTGCTTCCGGCAGTATTAAAAGAAGGGTCAGCGGGCGTATAACTCACCAACGCCGCCAGAACCGCTAGACTAATCAGCGTCACAAAAATCGCGCAGGCATCGTGAAGCCGCTCAAGAATATAAATCCCCCAACTTTCGGGAAAAATGCGTAGGAAGCGTGGAGACTTAGAATTTTGGGCTGAAACACCGCGCGCCATAGTGAAAATCCATCAGAAATTGAATAACTAAAGTGAAAATGACAAAAAAGAATATGCCGAAAAACCGACCCGAGCGTAGGAAAAAAATCCCCATGCGTGATTTTAACCGGCTTTTTCCTCAAGTGCAAGATTACGAAGATGGACAAAGGCAGGGGCTTTTATTTTTTGCGGAATTTATCGAGGGAAATAACTTCGCCCGACTGTGCAGAACTTTTCCCTTTTTTACCCTTGGGAGCATTAGGATCTGGTTCATGATCGTCTTCGTCAGACAGGCTTGAGAGAATTTGCGCTTCGTGCTCTTCTATCATATCACCAAGCGGTTGAAATTGTAGGGCAAAATTCACAGATGGGTCCGCGAAAATTGTCACGGCGGCCAAAGGCACGATCAAACGCTCCGGTACATTATTAAAGGACAGAGTAACACCGATATTTTGTTCATCAATTGTCAAATTTTCAAATTGATATTGCAACACAATAGTCATTTCGCCCGGGTAGCGTTCTCGCAAATAGTCAGGAATTTTAACCCCGGGGTAGTCGGTCATAAACGTAATATAAAAATGATGATCCCCCGGGAGGCCGCGCTGTTGCACCTCTCCCACAGCCTGGCGTACAACACCACGCAGCGCAGATTCAACCATTCTATCATATCGTAAGGATGTATCGTCTTTTTTCATGATCATATTTTTTTGAGAATCAACAGAATAAACATCTTTTCAGCTATACAGGCTTCGCCCCCTTTTGGCAAGCGAGGCAAATCTAAAATTTTACAGATCACTCCTGACCCTGACAAACAGGTTCTTGACCGAACGTTCCTCTCCACATTTTGGACATTTCACCGAATCATCTCCTGGTTACAGGCGGTTCTCTCACTATTTGCACAAGATTATCTATCTTAAGGTGAATGTTTCAATATAAAATCACTATATCAACCCGGGACAACTCGTGATATTTTAAACATGATACTTATAAACCAGTTAGACTGGTGCCACCCCAAATTAAGGAGTTTATCATGCCATTTTTTGTTGGATTTGTGATTGTGATCGCGGTGATGATTTCCGCATCAATCCGTATTGTTAAGGAATATGAGCGCGGGGTGATTTATACGTTGGGGAAATATACCGGTATGCGCGGCGCGGGGCTTCAGCTGGTTTTGCCAATGATTCAACAAATGCAGATTGTCGATATCCGCGTGCGCACCGATGATATCCCGGCGCAAGACTTGATTTCAAAAGACAACGTATCGGTCCGCGTGAGCGGCGTTTTGAATTACCGCGTTGTGGACCCGGGCCTTGCCATCAACCGCAACGAAGATTTCTTGTTCCGCACCAATCAAATGGCGCAGACGACTTTGCGCTCTGTTCTGGGGCAGCATGATTTGGATGACATGCTCCAGAAACGGGCGGAGTTGAACAAAGTGATTCAAAGTGAGCTGGATGCGCAAACCGAAGGATCAGGCATCAAAGTCATCAGCGTTGAAATTAAGCATGTGGATATTGATCCCAGCATGATACGCGCCATCGCCCGTCAGGCAGAGGCCGAGCGGGAACGCCGTGCCAAAATCATCAATGCCGAAGGGGAGCTTCAGGCCGCCAAGCAATTGGACGAAGCTGCTGCCATTTTGGCGCAACGCCCAGAAACCATGCAATTGCGGTACCTCGGAACCCTTGGCGAATTTGCGAATAATAAAGGCAGCAGCACCGTGCTCCTACCCATGCCGATGGATTTGCTCAAAACCGCCGCGGATATGATGGGTAAAAAATAAAATGAATATCCTGCAAGTGATGGCGGGGGCGGCGCATGGCGGTGCGGAAACAGCGTTTGAGGATATGTGCTTGGCACTGGAGTCCGCCAAAGGCACACTCGGTATTACGCAAAAAATCGTCCTGCGGAATAATAACCCAGAACGCGTGGCGCGGTTGCGTGCGGCGGGAATTGAGGTCTTTACCCTCCCCTTCGGCGGGCCGATTGACCTTTACACCACATGGGCGATGAAACGGATCATTGCGCATTACGGGCCGCGCATTGTTCAGACCTGGCTGGCGCGCGCGGCCCTGAAAACTCCGACCACTCAAACTCCAAAATCCTATCTGAAAGTATCACGATTGGGCGGATATTATGATTTGAAATATTTTAAAACCAGCGATTATTTTATTACCATTACCCCTGACATTGCGCAATATCTTGAAGGCAACGGGATTGAGCGCGAGAAAATCAAGCATATTAACAATTTTGCCGAAAGCAATGATGACGAAGGTGGCTCCTACGAGGTCGGAAAAATCACGAGGGAGGAATTTCGCGCACAGATGCAAACGCCCCCTGATGCGCTGGTGATTTTGGCCCTCTCGCGCTATCATTCCGTTAAGGCGCTTGATATATTGATCAAGGCAATTATTGATATTCCTGCAGCGCATCTTTGGTTAGCAGGAGAGGGTCCTGAGCGTAAGAATCTGGAAGATCTCGCGGCCAGTTTAAACGTGAAGAAACGCACCCATTTTTTGGGGTGGCGCAATGATCGTGCGGCATTGTTGGGTGCGGCGGACATATGCGCGTTTCCATCGCGTTATGAACCGTTTGGCACTACTTTTGTGCAGGCGTGGGCGCACAAAATTCCCCTCATTTGCAGCAATGCGCAAGGCCCCAAACAATATGTGCGCGACCATGAAGACGGATTGATGTTTGATGTAGATAATATTGAACAGCTCAAAGGCGCCATCAACGAATTGGTCGGTGATGAAGATTTGCGCCAACGATTGGTTGCCGCTGGTTTTAACCGTTATAAAAATGAATTCAGTTGCGATGAAATCATCAAACATTACATCAATTTTTACCGCGAAATTTTGGCAAAAAATAATCTGGTAGAGCCTGTGGCATTATCCGAGATCAATCATGGTTAGGAATAAACCTGTCTTTCAAAATTCTTATTTCTCCCCCGCTAAACTTAACCTTTTTCTGCATATTTTAGGCAAAAGGGCGGATGGGTACCATGAATTGGAGTCCTTGGTTTACTTCACTAAGTTTGGCGACCACATCACGATTAGGGAGAGCGCGCATTATCAATTGAGCCTGGGCGGTCCCTATGCCGATATTTTGGCACGGGAGACAAGCGAAACACCCAATCTGGTCACACGCGCGGTGGACATGCTCGCGCACATGACGGGGCGGTCATTTGCGGTGCATATTGATATTGAAAAACATATTCCCTTGGGCGGTGGACTGGGCGGCGGATCGTCCAATGCCGCAACCGTTTTGAAAGCCCTAAGAGACGCTTATAAATTGAACGTTGATTTGTCCGTGATCACGTCGGCGTTGGGCAGCGATATTACCGCCTTTTTACACGCGCCGCAGCCAGTGCTGATGACGGGGACGGGGAATGAAATTACCCCCCTGCCCGATAACTTCCTACCGCGATTTCACATTATTTTCGAAAATTGCGGCCGTCCCTGCCCAACGGCTGAAGTGTATCAGCATTTTTCAGGGGGAGTAAGTCGTCCGTTAACTCTGCCGGACAAATTTTTATCCCTTGATCATTTGATTGAATTCCTAGAAACCCAAACCCGCAATGATTTAACCGCCTCGGCTCTCAAAATCTGCCCGGATATCAGGCAAAGTTTAAACAAACTCAATGCCCACCCCGACAATCTTCTGGCGCGCATGAGCGGCAGCGGCGCAACCTGCTTCGCCATCCGGCAAGCTTAAGTTACTGTTCAATACAATATATATCGATTGCAGCTCCATAACATGGTTGGCCGTTTCCAGCCGGGAGAGCGTATGTCGAATTATTGATCCATGTGGTTCCTACTGCTCCGCTTGAACCATTGTAAATGTAAGGATAAGGCACACTTATAAAAGTACTTCCACCATATGACCAGTCTCTACATGCTTCGTCCGCCGCCGATGTAACAGCTAGAGATTTTCCAAACTGTGTCGTATTCGTTTTGACAGCCGTTGTTGAATAAGTTGTTCCATTGGCTTTCTTGCTGATGGAGACTTCAAGGGCCGTCGTGCTTGACCCCGTTGACCATAAATTACCGGCAACCGTAACTTCTGTTCCATCAACACGTTGTAAAACGTTCCAATTATAGCCAATTCGGTTAACGGCCCAGTTGGCTTCATCAAATCCCGATGCAATGGCAACCCATGTCCCGCCCAACCCGGCCGAAGTCGCCCGTGAGGTACAATCAGCATCCAGGCCGATGACTCCCGGCTGATTGGTTCCGTCAGTATTTGTTGTCGTATCAACAAACACGCGCTTAATACCTGACCCAACGCCATTCCAACCCGTCCATACACGCCAATACCCAACTGTGGCCCCGTTGGCCTTGATCGTCATTTTATTGCTGCTATTCGCGCTGGCTGGCGCCGTCATATAAAAGACGATTGCATCTCCATTGGTTACGTTAGCGGATGTAACCTCCGCACCACCATTCACCGTAAAAGTTGGCGTTCCCCCAGTGGCTGTAACAGTCAGACTTGCAGTGACGCCACTGGACATACCGCTGATATTCACTGTGCTGGAGTTCTGCCGCGAAGATGTTGCTACCTGAGTATTGTAAGGTGGGCTGATAGATGCGGGCGTTGTATCGCTGGTTGATGTGGTGTCCTCAATGCAGTACATAGCCGCAGTAGTCCAAGCAGAATCCACAGTAGAATTTGAAATCCACGTGGAATTTGGGAGTACGTTGTTCCCCACCCGCACAAGACCAGCTAAGCCATTATAGTTATTACAAGTTTGAGTAGTAGTGCCATATGTTCCACCAGCACTATCTGACCCTGTCCACACAGAACCATTGTAAGTGCCACCGCTTTCGGTTTTATTAAATAGATTATCCACACTTCCATCGAAAAGATCTGATAATCCACCATCAACGACCACTGTCCCGTCAACCAAAACCATATTTTTCCAATTCCATGGAATACGTTTGTTTGCAGATGTAATGCTATCTGAAAGCAATGCTTTCCAACTGCTTGAAAGGCCGTATGAGGATGCGGCCGCCAAATTGTTGCAAATTGTATCCGCTCCCAGTAACCCTCCCATACTCTGACATGTTGGCGTTGTACTCGTAACAAATGCTTTGATAGTTTTGGATGAATCCGCATATCCTATCCACCACGAATAAACATCATCACCAATTGTAACCGTGGCCGTAGACTGTGTTCCAACGACGGCTGGAGCATTCATAGTGAATGCCAGCGTATCATTATTTACAACACCAGTAATTGATGTTGATCCGGTGGATGCCCCGTTTTTAATGATATTCATCCCTGTGCCACCGGTAATCGAGACCGGAATAGATTGTAAAATTCCAGTAACTGTAACCGTGTTCGATGTTGCCGCCCCGCCCGAAGAAAAGCTGGTCTGGGGCACCAGCGTCACGTCATCCGGATTGGTATCAACTGTTGCCGATGGCATGTTAATGTTATGACGGCGGACACAACGGAGATATTTGGTATTGATCCAATAATCTGATCCCGATGAATTATTGCTCATATTAAGATAATAATTCGTATGGCGACTTGACGTATTGCCCTGATATGAACTTGACCAATATACATTCGATACAATCCCACCAATATTGGCTTTTTCCGCATATATACTCTGTAATTCAGTGAAGGATGGTAAGGACCAATCAGTATACGCATTGTAGGTCATATTCTCACAATAATTTATCGCCGTCAGGCTTATTCCCGGAAGTCCGTTCTTACTGGCAAAAGCGACATAATTCACATGATTTTTTGCTCCAAAAGTTGATGAGTTCATATAAGCCGTCAGCTCTTGCCCCGCCGCAGTTACATAAGCATCTGCCGTACCATAGGCAAATGTTAACGTATCGTTCCCACCCGCGCAGGTCGGCTCGTTGGTAGATGCCGTAGTACATCCGCCAGGCATCACAATCAAATCATAACTCCCCTGCCCTTCGGGGTCAGAGAGGCCACAGGCAGCATATTTGCCCCCACCAGCCGATCGCCCAGGAAAGCAACCAAAATTGGTGGAGGTCCCCGACATGATGCTGAAAGGATTATTGCTTCCCGTGACTTGCAAATTACCAGTATAAGAGTAATTGCCATTTGCTTTCGGAATGACCGTAATGGTACAGCTTTCATTCGGATCCAATTTCCCGTCCGCATTCCCCCCCGCAACGGTACAGGTTTGTGCCTTTATATAAAAATTCGTACTGTTGGTCACTGAGAGTGAAATGACCGCCGATTGTAACGTCCCGGAATTTACCAATGTAAATACAATCGGGCTGCCGCAGAAATAAATATTATCATCACAAACACCAGCAATTCCCGGATTTACGTTGCTAGATCCATTGACATTCATCCCATTTTGCTGAGTCGGCGTCAGCATTAAGTTTGCCCCAGGGGTACTGATGGTAAATGGCAACCATTGTGTCCCATTACAAAATTCCGGTTGGTGAGATGTTGTATTATACCGCACCTGCCCCATTACGGTCCCATCACATGCCACGCTATTATCATCGGTAAAACTATCTGAAGCTCCACCGCCGCCGCCAGAAATCGCAGTCCAATTGCCAGCACCATCACAAATCTCAATTCCCGTGCCACCCGCATTGCGCGCCATAATTCCCGCGTTGGCAACATCATTGCAGTCAATCAAAGATGAATCGGGCAACAATACACCACCCTTGAGATTGGCCGCCCCCGTGGTTTCAATATTTTTTGAAATGACCGCCGTGGCTGGATCACCGGATTTAATCTGCCATAATCCACCCGATGCCCCCGTAGCTTCCTCATAAGTGTAGGTAAAGATAACATCATCATCGGTTTCAGCAGCCTTGGAGACCATAGGCAGATCGGTTGGGTCCAACAAATCGCCATCCGAATTCACATCTGCAGTGGCAAAACTGCGGCAAGTAGTGGTGAACGCTTTATCAGGTCCCGCAGAGATAATTGCAACAACCGGATAAGACGTGCCGCTAGGTGGTCCCGCCAGCCGCTCCGCCGGGTTATCCCCTGCCCCGGTTTCATCATCACATGCGCCGGTTGTGCCGTAATCCCACGCACAATAGCCATATTCAGTTCCCCATGGGTCCTTTTTGGAAACACCGATTGAGTTGGGAATAAGTCCGCCACCAGTTGGATGAATGACCGCGCCCGCATCCCTCCACTCCAAAGGTTCTACATAGCCATCACTATCACAATCTCCACTATTGCTGGCGCTACTGGCAGTCATCACCGCGACTTGCGCACCAATCGCCATTTGAGTCTCTGCCGTATTTTGCCGCGTGATGCGCACAGATGTCGCGAGAGGCCCCTTTAAAAATACCATTAAAGCCGCGCCGATAATCCCCACCAGCGCAATTGCTCCAAACAGCGCAAAAAAGATATTACCGCGAGTTCTGCAATTCACGTTCAAATTCTTACGATCAGGAATAGTTTTGTGTGGGTAAATCATCTAAAAACAGGCTTTGCAACAACTGTCAATGGGGCAACACGCAGACTTTTCAGTAAAAACTTAGTAATCAGGATACCAAAGATTACTAAAGATATCTTAAATATTTTCATCCCCCAAGAAAAAAATAGAGAAAGAAATGATTGTCCCCAGATAATTACTGCTGTGCCCCCCAAGAATTATCGGACAGCGCGCCCTGCCTGCTACTCATCCCCGCGCAGAATACGGGCCTTTGATCGGCTCCAATCACGCTCCTTAATCGTTTCCCGCTTATCGTGCTGCGCTTTCCCCTTGGCCAGCGCAATTTCAACTTTGGCCACACCGCGCGCATTAAAATACAGCTTCACCGGAACGATGGTATAGCCTTTTTGACGAACCGCCGCGCGTAATCGCGTCAATTCACGCTTATGCAACAACAACACTCGATCCCGCCGCGGGACGTGCTGTAAATGCGCCCCCGCAGGATCATAGGGGGCAATATAGGACCCGGATAAAACCAGATTTCCGTCCCGCTCTTCGGCGAAGGATTCATTCAGTGAGCATAATCCATGCCGAAGGGATTTAACTTCAGTTCCCGTCAGCATAATCCCGGCTTCAAATTTTTCTTCCAAAAAATAGTCAAACCGCGCCCGACGATTATCCGCCACGGTATGATTGACCGATATTAAAACTTTATCTTTTTTCTTGTGCGTTGCCATTTTTTAAATTGCGATATGAGAGCTTGTTTATAATGCAGAAACCGTTGATCTTGAAGATACGCACTTATCCCCCATTTTGCAATTTATTCATGTGGGGTAAGTCCTTTGAGGGTTTTCAACTTTCTGGCAAAATTATAAGCCATCAGGAATGTCTGCATATGCTCTTTGAGCTGGGCATGGGTTTGATAGTAGTATTTTTTGAACTGCAAGAGGTGCATTTCTGCGCGTCATCTCTCACGCCCCCTTAAGTACGGCGGTACGGTTCTCGAAGAACACGTCCTTCGTCTCAAAATCCGCCGGTTCTAATATATACTGTTCTTCAGTCAAATGATGCGATAAACTGAGCAGATGGCGCACATAAACTCCTCTTTTTTTCACTTTCTTTCAGGTCAGCGAGCATGGCGATTAGCAAATCGGGCCATTGACTTTGTTTTGCCGCCACGCTGTCCACAATCAGGTGATATTGTTGATCAAAACGGACAAATTTCTCCGCAAGTATGGAAAAAGATTGATTTTATCCAACCCCCGTTTTGCACAGTTTGCGGCCATCCATTTGAAATTATTGATACTTTGTTAGGCCAAGAAAGGGATGAACAAATATCAGACAATCTCACCTGCGGCAATTGCCTCACATATCCGCCGCAATACGACCGTGCCAGAGCCGTGATGATGTATAATGACTCCAGCCGTTCTCTTATCCTGATGTTTAAACATGGTGATAAAACCCTTCTGGACCAAAGCTTTGGTGCAATGCTGACCCAAGCCGGAGCCGATCTTTTCACCCAATGCGACCTTATTTTGCCCGTGCCGTTGCATCGCTGGCGCTTATTGAGACGGCGTTACAATCAATCAGCCTTATTGGCAAAAAAGATTCATCAGCTCACGAAAATTCCGACTAACCCTTTTATTTTAGAGCGTATTCACGCAACTCAATCTCAAGGCCACCTGAACTTTATTGAGCGCACCAGCAACGTCAAATCAGCGTTTTTCATTTCGCCCAAGAATGCCGAAAAAATAGCAGGAAAAAATATTATCGTGGTCGATGATGTGATGACCACGGGAGCAACAGCCAATGAATGCGCGAAAATTTTAAAAAAATCAGGGGCGACAAGGGTTGATATCTTATGCGTTGCCAAGGTTGTAAGATAACCCCACCCGGCCAAGCCAAGACATCTGCCAAGAAGTCCTATTCATGATATTTCTTGGATTAAGCCTTAAGCCGTTGTATCAAGGCGAACTGACTGATGTGCAGAATCAGCTGTAGTTTTGGCTTCGCTGGTTCCCGAGGTACGAGAGCCGGGAGTAACCTGAACCTCACGTGCTTTGATCTGCTGGCGCAGCTGGCGGAACTCAACACTGTTTTCCACCAAATCCGCATGAGATTGGGACTTGGTTTCATGATGATCAAACTGTGCCGTCAGAGAAGCTTCATCCAAGGCCTGCGCCTGAGCTTCCTTGGCGCGTTGATAAGCACGAATTTGCCCTTCAGTCGGAAATTGCCGAATATTGCTTCCAGTTTCCGCATCACGAACCACGAAAATGGGTTTGCTGTTACCTCCATTTAAATCAACATGCGGGCTTAAATACGGCGCAACGATCGCAGCGGCTTGAATTCTATTTGGGTTAGAGGAAAAAGACTGGGTCGTCGAGGTTTGCTCGGCGATGGCGCGTAAAGACGACGCGTTCGAAACATTGGCGGCTACTGCCTCAATCATGGTTTTTCTTTACCCCAGTTTATTTTTTTTGAACTATATACAATAGCTCCTATTATCATCATAACTCACCTTATAAGCATCTGTCAAGTTTTTTTTGAAATTTTTTCTACACCTCATAATTTAAATTATCCCGAACCCCCGTAGTAGAAAAAGTCGAGCTTGTGAGGCTTTTTCTACTACGGGGACTGGGCAAGGGCATCAAGACCCCGCGTTAAAACACGGAGTTACGGAATCGCGGGGCTTGCACCCTTTGTTCTTGCTGGCACAAAGGGCATTTTACGAATCTCGGCTGGAATTTTGTTTCCCCGCACTTGTATGAAAATTTTATTCCCTTCGGCACAATGCTCGAGAGGCAAGTATGCTTGACCAATGGATTGTTTGATCGTGGGGGAATATCCGCCGCTACTAACTTGTCCGATATGCTCCCCACTCTCGCTTAATACCACGGCCCCCTCACGCGCGACCCCCTTATCCAACAGCATTACGCCCACACGCTTACGCCGCGGGATTTCAAAATCTGCAATTCTATCCCGCGCCATGACCCATTCCAAATCAGCCTCTCGCGGAGTTGTGGTCTCATCAATATCGTGACCATATAGGCAATAGCCCATCTCAAGCCGCAAAGAATCCCGAGCCGCGAGCCCGATTGGGCGAACCTTGTCATGCCCCAGTAACTTTTGCCATATTTTGGGCGCACTCTCCGCCGACATCGAAATCTCAAACCCGTCCTCACCGGTATAGCCAAGGCGAGAAATCATCAAGGACACATCCCCTTCAATGAGATCCGGCAAGTTTCCCTGCCACAATTCCATATACTTCAAATGCGACAGATTAATACCCAAAACATCAGCCATCACTTGCTCAGCCATCGGCCCCTGAAGGGCAATCAAGGCGTGAGCATCCAGATATTCGAGAGCTATCGAGCTCGGCAGTTGCGATGCAATCCACTTAATATCCTTAGCCTTACAACCAGCATTGATAACCAAAAAAAACTCATCTTCGGTGATTTTGATGACCATTAAATCATCAATAATTCCACCATGTTCATTGACCATAACCGTATATTTAGCCCGATTAAGCGGAAGCTTGACAAAAGATGAAGGGGTCAACTGTTCCAAAAACGCACGCACACCCTGCCCTTTTAATCGCACCTGACCCATATGCGACACATCGAAAACCCCGCAATGGCTACGCACCCATTCATGTTCCTTCAACACACCCAAATCATAATAATAAAGTGGCATGTCATAACCCGCAAACGCACCCATCTTGGCCCCCAAGGCCACATGAGCCGAGTGGAGAGACGTTTGACAAAGGGGTATATGATCGGGTTGGGGCATAGCAAGACTCAGTTAGAACCTTTTCAGGATGTCGCTGCGGCTAAGGATTTTTGGGGTATTTCTGCGCTTCCTCGTCCAGGTACTTATACGTACGTTTCGGTGCGGTTCTCGAAAAACCTCAAAAATTCTTAGCCGCAGATGAGATTATAGACAAGTTCTTAGTCCACAAGCTCAATTTCAAAATCCTCGGTCACAGGATTAGCAAGCAACTGGCGACACATATCAGCGATTTTGTCCTTGGTCGTATCTTCCGGTACATTCATTTCGATAAACTTTCCTTGCCGCACTTGATCGGCCTCACCAAACCCCAGATGATGAAGAGCCTGTTCAATGGCTTTGCCCTGTGGGTCCAGCACACCTTTTCGAAGAGTTACTTTTATAATTGCTTTCATAATTTAAACTCCGTTTTTCAAAACCTTATTTCCACGGCTTGGTCGGCGCAGTTTTGTTGACTGAGCGCAACTTCCTCTCCCGCGCTAATTCATTTTCAATTTCCCCAAGCGAGGCGGCAATCTGCTCATTGATACTACCGCCTTCAATAATTCCGACATCGGGAATCAGACCAAGGCGTTTGGCAATGTCCTGATACGCCTCAATCACGCCGCCCAAATCCTGACGAAAACGGTCCTTATCCAATTTCTCATTGGTTTTTTCATCCCATAGGCGGCAATTGTCGGGCGAAATCTCATCCGCCAGCAAAATATACACCTCGTCATATTCGCCGTAAATCCGCCCGAATTCCAGTTTAAAATCTACCAGCCGAATACCCAGCCCTGAAAACAAGCCCGATAGATAATCATTCACGCGCCAGGCAAGCGACATGATCTCCTCCAGCTCATACGGATCCGCCCAGCCCATATTCATGATGTGGTTTTCACTCACCATCGGGTCATTCAATTCATCCTTTTTGTAATAGAATTCGATCAAAGGGTAGTTGAGAACCATCCCTTCCTTCAGACCCAATTTCTTAACCAACGATCCTGCCACAACATTACGCACAACGACCTCAAGCGGGATAATTTCTACCTGGCGTACCAATTGTTCGCGCATGTTCAGGCATTTGATAAAATGGGTGGGAATACCCATCCCCTCCAGCCGCGTCATCAAATGTGCGGAAATACGGTTATTAAGCACACCTTTGCCCGCGATAACATCATGCTTCGCGCCATTTCCGGCGGTGGCATCATCCTTAAAATATTGCACAAGCGTTCCCGGCTCCGGCCCCTCAAAAATTGTTTTGGCTTTACCATCATAAATCATTTTCCGGCGGGGAAATTGCGTGCCTTGAAATATCATCAATTGGATCCTTTAAAATGCTAATCAAATTTAAGTTTTTGGTTATCTAAGCCTGATATAACAGAAGATGTAGTTTCCGCCAATCCTATCTGAAGATAAATAAAATTTTTGGATATAAATTTTAAACAAGGAGCCTTTAATCCATGACTTGTGTTATGTCAATGAAAGAATTGGGAAAAGCCATTGAAACAAAATTCGCCCATGATCAAGAATTAGAATTTAGAATTGATGCCCATGCACAAATTCTGGTGGCCGAATGGGCGGCCGAGCGGATCGGGCTTGACCCCGACTCCTCCCAGAAATTCGTGATCGAGTGGAGCGAGTGGAGCCTCAAACCCGGCAACCGCAACATGAAACAACGACTGTTACGCGATTTCGCGGCCAACGGGGTTGAAATTTCTGAAGGTGCTTTGGACCGGCTTTTTGCCCTGAAACGCGATCAAGCACGAAAGAAGATAGTTACAGCTTAACATCATCTGTAAAATTACTTGCTTGATGCACTTGAGCCAAACCCGTTCATCACTTTTCTTAAGTCATTAGAAACTTGTTGAGCGAGGTTGGCTGTGTCATCCGACTGATGAGTTTGATGCTCAATCCGACCCATCAATCATTGGGACTAAACAACTAACACAAAGCTTGAAAGCTTAAAGTTTAAATTTGAGTTAATCCGCCCCCATTTAAAGACATCCAATTTAAATAAAACTTTATGTAATTATCACCAGCTTTTAACGCGAGGGTGATAGCCTTACTTTGTGCAATACATAAAAAAACCAAGAAGAACGCCAAGGAGAACACCATGACCGCTTCCGTTTATCAAAGCCTGCAAGCCAGCGATTTCACTTTTTTACCTCATGAATATTCAATGAGCTTTGACGATCCAAACTATGTCCGTGCCGATAAAATTCTGGTGGATCGACAAAACGGCGAGGTCAGAATTCTTCTGCAAGGCGAAATTTTACCGATCGGTGTTATACCCGAAGACTTAAGGGACAGTTTCACTGAAAACCGCGACATTCTCCTGAAGTCGACCAACAGCGACGGCACTCTATTATCCCTGACAAGCCGCGTTGTCGTGGTATAGGTTGCAAGTTTGCGCGGTACTGGAGCCTGTTCAGGATCTCACATCTTCGCAACCCCGTGCTTGACACGGGGTCTTAAGCGGCTTTGAGACCCCGCATCGAGTGCGGGGTTACGCGATTGGCGGATAGTCTCGTTTTCACTTAACTCATATCATTTTTGTTGATTTTTTTACTCTAGCCATGCTTAAACTGCGCGTCAATGATCGCATCATAATCGCATTCAATATTGGGCAATTTAAATGAGCGCAAACGCCTCCACCAGAAAGAAATTATATATCAAGACTTATGGCTGTCAGATGAACAGCTATGACACGAAGCGCATGGAGGATATTCTGCGCCCCTTGGGCTATGACACGGCGCAAGATGCCGTAAATGCCGATATGGTGATTCTCAATACCTGCCATATACGGGAAAAGGCGACAGATAAGGTTTTCTCGGACCTTGGGCGAATTCGTTTACTCAAAACCGCTAAAGAAAAGCAAGGCGGGCAGATGGTGGTGGCGGTGGCCGGATGCGTAGCACAAGCCGAGGGTGACGTCATTCTCTCCCGCGCGCGCTATGTGGATATGGTTTTTGGCCCGCAAACCTACTACCAACTCCCCGAAATGGTTGCCAAAATCACCGGAGCATATGGGGCGGAGCGTATCATCAATACCGATTTCCCGATTGAAGAAAAATTTGATCATTTGCCGCAGGAAAATCGAGTCTCCGGCCCGGCCGCATTCCTGTCCATTCAGGAAGGATGCGATAAATTTTGTACATTTTGCGTGGTGCCCTATACGCGCGGGGCTGAATACTCCCGCGCCGTATCTGATATTTTGGCCGAGGCCGCACGGCTTATTGCGGGGGGTGCGCGTGATATCACCTTGCTTGGGCAAAATGTCAACGCATTCCATGGCAGGGGGAGCGATGGGAGTGTTTGGTCGCTCGCGCGGTTACTCCAAGAGCTGCAAAATATGGACGGCATTGAGCGGCTGCGCTATACCACCTCGCACCCGTGCGATGTCACCGATGATTTAATCGCGGCGCATCGGGATTTGCCAAAGGTCATGCCCTATCTTCACCTTCCCGTGCAATCGGGTTCGGATAAAATCCTTAAGGCCATGAACCGCAAGCATACGGCGCAATCTTACTTTGAGACCATCAATAAATTTCGCACTGCCCGGCCCGATATTGCGCTGTCTTCTGATTTTATCATTGGTTTTCCGGGGGAAACTGATGATGATTTTGCCCAAACCTATCAAATGGTTGAGGAAATCGGCTTTGCCGCAGCCTATAGCTTTAAATATAGCGCACGCCCCGGAACGCCCGCCGCGAACATGCAAAATCTGGTCCGCGAGGATGTTAAGGATCAACGATTACAATCATTGCAATCGCTCATTCAAAAGCAATCCGAATCGTTTAACCAAAACTTTGTGAACTCCCAAGTGTCGGTTTTAATTGATGACATGAATATGGCGGAATTTCGCCTTCATGGCCGTACACCGCATAATCAATCCGTGCATATCAATCTTAAACCTGCTGATGATGTCGCGGGCAACATTTCATCTCCATCTACCCTGCCGCCGCTGCCGCAACGATTGGTGGGACAAACACTGCCGGTGCGTATTACATCCGCCGGAGTCATGGCCCTGCATGGAAGTCTTGTGGCATAATTCTGTTTATTGGAAACAGAAGATAAAAATTTCGCCGGGGCTTTTCAAAGCCCGAATTTCCCTTATATTGAAGAAATTCTTGCACTCACCCAAGGTGCAGAATCCATCATCAAAAAACTCACAAGGAGATTTCAATGAATTTTAAAAACATATCTGTGGCCGTGGCCGCTGCAGCCCTATTGGTGTCCGGAGCAGGATTTGGCAATAGTGCCAAGGCTGAACCCATCACCTATACACTCGACCCCAACCACACCAATGTTGTCTGGCAAGCCAACCATTTCGGATTTTCCAATCCGTCGGGCAAATTAGTCAAAGTCAGCGGTGAAATAACGTTGGATGAGAAAAACCCCGATAAATCCAGCGTTCATGCCATTATCAATACCGCCAGCAATGAAACCGGAAGCTCAGTTTTCAACGAACATCTCGCCGCCGATAAATTCTTTAATTCGCAAAAATTTCCAACCGCCGAATTTAAAAGCACAAAGGTGGAATTGACGGGCAAAGATACCGCCAAAGTTACAGGTGACCTGACATTCTTGGGTGTCACCAAACCGGTTATGTTGGATGTAAAACTCAATAAAATCGGTGAAAACCCGATCAGCAAACTTCCAACCGTGGGATTTAGTGCGAAAACGACAGTTAAACGCTCTGATTTCGGCATGGATTATTTTGTGTCAACCCCTGAAAAACCTGGCGTTTCTGATGATGTTGAAATCTCAATTGAAACCGAAGCCAATAAACAACCCGTGATGAATTAAATTAAATTAAATTAAATTGAGTTGACCCAATCATGTCGCACGCGATCGAAATAAAAAACTTGAGCAAAACCTATCAATCCAACGGCAAAAGCCCGCTGAAACAGGCGTTAAAATCCGTTGATTTGACGATCCCACGCGGCATGATTTATGGACTTTTAGGGCCGAACGGTGCCGGCAAATCAACCCTGATCAACATTCTTGCGGGGCTTGTGCTGAAAACCGATGGCAATGTCAAAATCTGGGGCACCGATCTTGATGAAAACCCGCGCCAATGCCGTGCTAATATCGGCATTGTGCCGCAGGAATTAAATTTTGATCCCTTTTTTTCGCCGCAAAAATTGCTGGATATTCAGGCCGGATTATATGGGGTTCCGCGGGCTGAGCGGCGAAGTGCCGAACTCTTGAAGCTTGTGGGGCTGGAAGATAAAGGCCATAATTTCACCCGCGCTTTGTCTGGCGGTATGCGCAGGCGTTTGATGATCGCCAAGGCCATGGTCCATAACCCGCCAATTTTGGTTTTGGATGAACCCACCGCCGGGGTGGATATCGAACTGCGCCGACAATTATGGGATAATGTGCGCGAGCTAAACCGCCAGGGTATGACGGTGCTCTTGACCACACATTACCTTGAGGAAGCCGAAGAATTGTGCGAGCGAATCGCGATTATCAATGGTGGGGAAATTGTCGCCGATGAGGAAAAGGAAACTTTGCTTGCCCGCGTGGACCGTAAGGAGCTTACGGTGACTCTGAGCAATGAAATTTCAGAAATCCCAAAAACTTTAGATCGTTTCACCCCGCGCAAAGACGGCCAACGCACGCTTACCCTCACCTACGCCCCGAAAGAAACCAAGGCAGGAGAAATTATTTCACTGATTCAGGCGCAAAACTGGGAAATCCAGGACATTTCCAGTAATCAAAGCGCGCTGGAGGATGTCTTCCTCCAACTCACCAAGAGCACTGCTCATGCAGTGATTTAACCATACAAAAAACTAAGCATCTCCCTACCTTGCATGCAGAATTTAGTTCCATATAAATTTTTTCATAATTTATTGACAATTCGTAAGGAAATATGCTATTCAGAAATGCTATTCCCAATAGTTAAAAATTTGTAAAGTTTTTACCTTTTGCTATAGCTTAAAATTCCAAATGAAAAATTTGAAATTTTATAGAGTTCTCACAAGACCCGCGGACATTTCAACCACACTGGTTTACCGCACTGGTTTATTTGACAAGAGGGAAAAGATATGCCAAAAAATCACGCATCTGCAGTAAAATTTTCTGGTCAAGAGCTGCCGACCCATCTCACCGCAGGGCAAGTCAATTTGCTTCCCTTTACTCAGGCAGATGTCACATCCATGCAATTGACCTCCTCGGGCGCGCTTGAAATTACATTGCGCGGCAACTCACATTACGTGATCGAAAATTTTGAACAATTAGCAAAATCGTCGCAATCCGGTGGTCGCGACACCATTATCCAACTTTCAGATAACAGCATTATCTATCCCACGGACCTCTACGCAAAACTCTCCCAAAGCCCCTCTCAAGATTTGTTGGGTGAGCAAGGCAAAAATAATGTCGTTGATTTTAAAACCGGCAAAGAAGGTGCTCTCACTATCCAACAGCCAAAAGCCCATGAAAACGTGTCCGTCAATGTTGAACATGGCCAGGCTTATAAATTCGCTTTTGACATTAAAAATGTTGAGGCCGCACGTAATGGTGAGGATCTAATCCTCTCTTTCTCCAATGGCGGCAGTATTATTCTGGGCCATTTCTTTGCCGCAGTGGGCGAAGGAATTCCTCCTGTTTTAACACTTGAAAACGGTGCGGTAGTTGACTCTTCAACCTTCTTAACCGCGATCGGACCTATCCAACCTTACACGGCCGATTTGGCCCAACAAGCTGCTCAGGTGCAACCCGCAGCTGGCGATCAAACCGCAGCCCAAAAATTGGCGAATGTTGAGCCTGCCGCCGGTGACGCGGGCGCAGCCCCGGTTTCTTCCAGCCGCGGCTATGGATTTAACAGCTCGATCGATTCCGCAGCCCTCGACGGGGTAACCGCTATTGGCGCAATTGGACCAACGGCCTTAAGCTATTCAGCCCCACAGATTCCCACAATTCCTTATGTTACCGGGACTGAGGGTGCGGCCGCTGCCATTATACCTCCTTTTGACCCGGTTCCCGTTTTTGATGTCATTGATGCCTTGAGAATTGATGAAACCAATATGCCTCAAGCCAGCAGCATCTCCGGCCAAGCAACAGTTGATTATGGCACTGATGCGCCCGGAATTATTTCTGCGTCAGGAACCTTCACTTCTGGTGGTTCAAGAGCCAACGGGGCTCTGTCATCCGAAGGCCATGTCGTCACAGTGAGCGAAAACGGAGGCATCTATACCGGAACCGCCAATGGCCAAACCATCTTCACCTTCACTATCAACCCTGATGGAACCTATCAATATCAACAATTCAAACCGCTGGATCATGCCGACGGTACCAACGCCAATGATGTGATCACGCTGAATTTTGGTATCGCGGCAACCGATGTGGACGGCGATACCACAAATGCGACCGTTCAGGTTTCAGTTTTGGATGATGCCCCGACAATTGCCCAAACATCTGTTAATATCGACGAAAGTTTCTTTCCTACACAAAATTCAGTGAGTGGGGCGATCACCTCTTCTGCCGGGTTCGACGGTTTACGAAATTTTTCAACAATTAATGGCGGTTTCACTGCCACAGGCTCTATTGAAACCGGCGCCTTACGGTCGCGCGGCAACCTTGTAACCGTCTCACTTTCCGGTGACACCTATACCGGGACCGCCAATGGCGAAACAGTTTTCACCCTGAAACTAAACTCGGACGGCACTTTCAACTATCAACAATTCAAGGCACTGGATCATGCAGACCGAACAGACCCCAATGACATCATCACCTTGGGATTCGGATACAGAATTCTCGATGGTGATGGTGACTCTCAAACCGGCACTATTCATGTTAATGTCTATGATGATGGCCCGGTTATCATAACCTCGGCCACCAGTTCCAGCGTGAGCGTATCATCCAGTTCTGTTTCAGATTCAACCGCGAACGCGGTTTCAGTTGCAACATCTGACACAGACACATCAAGCACTTCTGGCAGTTCAAGCAGCAGCTCAGCAGCTTCGTCCACCTCTTCGGCTTCTGTAAGGTTGTCAGCAACAAGTGATACCCAACAAAGCACTAGTGCAGATATGAGCGGTGATACAAGCGTGTCCGGATTCTCACTTCTTGCCGCACCTGCATTGGCAACTGCGCTCCCTCCGGTTTTTGTTGACCATGGCGTATTTGAAGCGGCCCCATTCATAACAACCGGGCGGATCAATGTTAACTTTGGCACCGACGGACAGGGAACCTTCATTGTCACCCCCAACTCCTTTACCTTTTCCGGGGCCGCAAAAGATGGTGCCTTGACATCTGCCGGACAGCCGGTGATCGTCACTCAAAACGGTAATTCTGCTGTGGGCATGGTGGGCACCGAAACGGCTTTTACCTTTACCCTCAATCAGGATGGAACCTACGAATTCGAAAGCTTCTTGCCGCTTGATCATGTTGATCCTACGACCGCGCTGGAATACATTAATGTTTCCTTTGACTATACGGCCACGGATGCCGATGGTGACTTTGTCGGTGGAACTTTGACCTTCAATGTCTTTGACAGCGCGCCCACCCTTGTCAATGATGTTGTCACTGTGGGGTCTGATCCATTGACCATAATCGGGAATGCTCTTGCCAATGATACAATTGGTGCAGATGACGGCCAAATTACCAAAATCACATTCAATGGAATAGACACAAATCTTCCTTCCTCCGGCCCTACGACAATTGCAGGCGATTTCGGCACGATCATCATCTCTCCAAACGGTGATTATTCTTATACGTCCTCCAACACATCTCTGGGAACAGACACCTTCACCTATACGGTTGTAGATGGCGATGGCGATACTAAAACCGCCGATATTATTGTCACCGTGAATGATCTTGACTCTCTCCCTATAGTTCCCGGTGCCACCGGTCAAACAATTGATGAAACTGATTTAGTAACTACGGATTCAGTTTCTGGAATCGTAACTGTGGATTTCGGCGCGGATAGCGGAAGTTTGGCAGCCAATAATGCCTTCAGCTCCGGTGGATCCAAACTCGGCAATGCCCTGACCTCGCACGGTGTGCCGGTGACCGTCACTTTGGTCGGCAATACCTATACCGGAACCGCCGGTGGTCAGACTGTGTTTACCCTCACCCTCAATCCGGCGACAGGGGCTTATAGCTATCAACAATTGCGGCCACTCGATCATGCCGATGGCACAAACGCCAATGATGTGATCACCCTCTCCTTTGGCTATACCGCCACCGATACGGATGGTGATACGGCCACCGGTG
>JBDHTT010000004.1:0-45782 GCA_039808785.1 Alphaproteobacteria bacterium | reverse complement strand
GATGCGAAAGTGTAATATATTCGGCAAAAAATAGGATTTTTTTAGGCATAAACTTCCAAACTATGTGGCGTTGCTAGAGCAGAAGGTTTCTTGAATTCAACAGGTGAGACTCCAAGAGTAGGTACAAATTGCCTATAAAAACTAGTATAATCTTCAAATCCCACGTCTTTACAAACATCGGCAATCATATACCCCTCAGCCATAAGTTTCAATGACTCAAAATTCCGGATACAATCACTTTAAGATAGATAATTGATTTGGGTGAGAATTTGGGTGCCTGAGATGGGTTGTGAGGTCTGTAATATCGCCATTGATGCGATATCTGGCAAAGAGCTTCATGCGGGCTTCAAACATATCCAGGGAACGTGTCACGGTTTTTCCACGTCTGTGAAAACTGGCTAGCCAATGCCGTTGCGCGCTATTATTATTTGTATTAGTCAAGACATAATCTGACATTTCTTATAAACTGATGAGAAAGAAGAAAGGAATGTCAGATTATGTCTTGACTAATACAAATAAATTGTAAAAAATGCACTGTGTTAATGCGGGTTAAAATTTTTATCATATGATGAGAACTTGAATTTGATCAAAAAGGACTCTTTATGCGTAAAATTAAAATCTTTCAAATTTTGATATTTTCATGCCTTTTTATCATTTGTGCTGCGGCGGCTGTTTATACTTCAAGCACCCTCACAGCACTTATCTTGGATGCTAACGTAGGGTACAAAGACCTCTGCGTGTTCTTCTTATCAATTTTAATATTCTACGTATATATTATTTTGGTTTTTAGAGGGTTCCTGCATCTTTTCCCACTTAAAACCGGATATATTGAGCGCGATTCTAAAGATGAGACCATCTATCACGTATATTTATTATTTTTTATCATGGGATTTTATCCCCTCATGCGCAGCGGATTTCTTCCATTTCCTTTACTAAGGCTCTTATATTTAAGCCTGGGTGCAAAAATGGGGGATAATAGTTTCACTGGTGGGATCATTCATGATCCAATCTTTGTAAAAATCGGAAAAAATTGTAATTTAGGGCAAGGGAGTTTGCTAGTACCACATCAAATTGAGGGCGATAAACTTTCGCACCAACCTATTATTATTGGTGACAACTGCACGATTGGGGCTCTCTCTATTATATTTCAAAATGTCAAAGTAGGAAATAATAGCATTGTGGCTGCGTCAGCTGTGGTAACGAAAGGAACAATCATCGGTGATGATGAAATATGGGGCGGAGTTCCAGCAAAATTTATTAAAAAGAACCTCCCTGTTCCTCAGGATAAGGCATAAGATTTCAACATTCTCAAGATTTATATCTTATATAAATTAAAAATATGATCCCCCAAGTTCCCGCCATCACAAACCAGAAAATGGCATAGGAAAGATGGTCATTACGCAATACAGGGTTAAAAGGGTAAGGGAGCAAGCTTACGGGATGTATGGCCCTTATTTCACTCCCCTGCAAATCCTTATCTGAGCCTGAACCATTTTCCGGCACGCGCGGCATAACATAAAACACAGATGGGGGAAGCGTGGAAACGTGCCAATATCGAGCAAAATCCGCCAAATCAAGTCGCCACCACTCGGGTTTCTCCAGATTATTGGCGGGCAAGACAAACGAAAAATAGCTTAAGGGAGCAAGCCGCGCTACGCCATGGAAACTCTGCGGTTCGCCTATATCAATAAGCATTTTTTGCCCATGCGGCCCTGTCATAAAAATTTCTGGATGATCCGCCAATTTTTGGACGATATTTGGGTCCAAAGTCAGCCCCAAAATCACTGCAATCATGGGGGGATCCGTATTTGGCGATTGAACCCCATTTTCTCCCGCTTCACTCAAAATTTGCGCCGGGGCAATCACGGTGAAATAACTCTTGCCATTTTGTACAAACCCGTTGAGCAGCAAGGCTTGTCTGGCCATCACTTGTAATTTTAATCGACCAAATTTTATGTCATTTTTGCTCAAATGATCCAAGATTTGCGGTGAGAGGGATGGAAAACAATCAAGTGAGTCGGGCATATTGCGCGGAGCATCAGGTGGGACATCAAGCAGAGCACCACGAGGGGCCAATTCACAGGATTTGATCATGGATAATTGCACACTGATGCCCATCTGAAGCTGATTTTTCCACCCCAAACGCGCACATTGCCAGAAACCAAGCGCGCATAAAATCCCAAAAATCAGCAAAAACAAAACCCACGATGCCCAAGAAACGCGGCGATATTTTGGGGGCGGCGGCACTGACTCAACGTTCATTCCTTAACGTCCTGATCAGTGTCCATGGCCGTGGGCTTGCTCACTTCTCCACTCTCCCAACTTGCGGGGTTGGTGTGATATTGTATGGCCAAAATCATTGATTTCACGGGTTTTAAACAGCCCAAAGTGATAAACAATGCCAACACCCCCCACAGCACGGCATGGGCCCAAAGCGGCGGAGAGGCAAGCGCATCCACAATTAACGCACATGGCACCAGCAAAATGCCCAATAGGAAAATCAGTAATACGGCGGGGCCGTCTGCACTATCATTTTTGGCCAAATTCAACCCGCAATGGGGGCAAACGGAGCGTAGCGTCAAATTACAAAACCCCGGATTAAATAGGGCCCCGTAATCACAGCGTGGGCAACGCCCATGCAGCCCGCGTGAGAGGATATGGCGGTATTTTACCGGGGCCGTCATCCAAAAATTATTCCCCGGCAGAACCTGCGGAGGCTGCCTGAGCCTCTAGGGCCGCACGCGCGGACTCATGGTCGCCTATCCCCACCATGCCGCCCCAAACATATACGGCGAAAAACAGGAAAATCCACACAATATCCACAAAATGCCAATACCACGCCGCGGCCTCAAACCCAAAATGACGATGGGGGAGGAAATGCCCCTTCATGTTACGAACCAGGCAAACGCCCAAGAAAATCGTACCGATGATCACGTGAAATCCGTGAAACCCGGTCGCCATATAGAAGGTGGAGGCAAAAGACCCGTCACCAAATTTAAAATGAGCATGTGCATATTCGAACGCTTGTAATCCCACGAACACCAAGCCCAGTAAGACTGTTAGGCTCAACGCAGTGGTCGCGGCATTTTTTTGCCCATGTAAAATCGCGTGATGCGCCCATGTGACCGTGGTCCCGGAGAGCACCAAAATCATCGTCATCAAAAACGGTAAATCGAACGGATCAACGGGATGAATAAAAGGCGGCGGCCACACCCCCATCGCATAATCATGCCGCAAATATTGCTTCACGTCATCGACAAAAATACTTAAATCAAAAAACGCGCCGAAAAACGCCGAAAAGAACATAATTTCAGAGATAATAAAAAGCGCCATACCGAGCTTTAATCCGCGCTCCGTAATCTTATTGTGAACATGTTCATGGATGCTTTCGCCAATCACATCTTTCCACCAAAACGCCATCACTGCCAGAATCGCCGCCACGCCCAATAATGGCCCCCACAGGCCGAATTTGACATCGCCCCACGCCACATCATGCATGAAGAGAATCATACCAAGTGCAAAAATCCCGCCCGCCAAAGCCCCCGCCAATGGCCAGATACTCGGGCGCACAAGGTGATACGGGTGATGTTCACCCGTGGTGCCATAGGAAATATCTGCTGTATGTTCGCTCATTTTGCTGCTTCCTTGTTCGCGTTTTTCGATTTTTGAAATTTTGATAAAACCACAGATTTTAATTGTAAGCTTAAGAATGATAAAGAAGTGTAAACTAACGTATTATTATACACCATTACGGCTGATTATAAAAGTCCTGCAACGCGCGATCGAGCTCGGGCGACTCAGCCCGGTAAAAAACATATGACAAAGTCACGGATTTCAGGTCTTTGAGCTGTTCATCACGATCCAACGCTGGGTCAATATAGAAAACCACGGGGAAATGCACCTGTTTGTGCGGCGCAATCATCTGATAGTCAAAGCAAAAACACTGGGTTTTGTGGAAATATACACCTGCTTGCGGCGGGGAGACATTAAATAGTGCAGTCCCCGCGACGGCCCTATCCCCCAGATTTTCCGCCGAAAAACTGATCATCATCTCCTGCCCTAATTTGACGGATACCGGCGGTTGGTCGGCTTTGAAACGCCAATTTAGATTATCGGCCACATCGCTGTTAAACCGCACTTTTATCTCACGGTCCAGGATTTTCATGTCCGCGGGCTTTTCTTGGCGGTTGGCTTTACCGCCATATCCCGTCACCTGGCAATACAGCCGATAAAGCGGGACAGAGGCCGCCGTCAACCCCACCATGCATAAAATCACCACACAAACAATCCACAAAGTGCGCCGGTTCCGCGCCGCGATATCCTCCGATCCCCGAGGGGAAGAAGGAGGCGGGGAAATTGAGGAAGAAGGGGGAGAGGAAACATCCATGGGGGAAAAACAATACTGAGCGCGCCAAAACTTCCCAATTACATTACGGGCTTTTTGTCTCAAGAGGAGACGCAGACATTGGTGGCCCGGAGAGCAAATCTTGCTTTTGAGAGAGAGGGCTAGCCTCAGCTTTAGGCTCAGACTCTGGCTCAGACTCAGATTTTACCGCCGCGCTGTTTTGAGTGTCCGTTTTCACTTCAGTCTTGTTATCCACAGGATCTGAAGCAGACTCATTTTTAGCATCGGGCTTGATCTCAACCTTAGGCTCAGTTTTAGGTTCAGTCGTAGTTTCAGTCTTAGACTCAGCCTTCGGATCTGATTTTGTAGCAGCTTTTTCCTTAGGCAGCGGAGCAGGATTTTCGATCACTTCGCCCTGCCCCGATGCCTTCACGATTCCCGCAACCTCGTTAATATCCACATCCACCGGCTGTAACGCCGCCGGATAAAGCTCCAAATCCATTTCATGCAAATCATCAGGGTCGGTGATATCGCTCTCACCCCCTGTATCATAGAGATGATCAACATAGGCGTGCCCGCGCGCATGATATTTTTCGGCATCCGTTTCAATCTCGGCCTGATGCGATGCCCGTTGATTGGGCCAGAGAGTCATATAACGCTCCTCCGCTTGCGCCGTTCTAGGTCCGCCCATCATGGCGATTATGGCCGCAAGAGTGAAGCCAAGCTGAGTTACAGGTCTACAGAGTTTTTGGAATTTGAACATAGCACCCCTCATGATTATGACGCGCCCGCCTTCATTTTAAGAATCGTCATGATAAAAATCACCACCACCAGCCCCAAAATCAAGGCCAACATGGCAAAATTTTTGGCCCGCCGCCGTGCCAAAAACTCGGCACTCAGTACATGGGTTGAGAGTGCGCCTTCGGTTGCGGGGGGGAGCGGATTTTCCATTGCCGCATCATTTTTCATCGTGTCATTCATGGTTTAAGTATGACAGACCATGAGGGCCAAGAAAAGGGCAAATAAATAAAAAATTGAAAATCCGAACATGCGCCGCGCATCTTTTAAATCATCGCTGCGCCAGACTTTGACGGCGGAGGCCACAAAAATAAAGTTCAAAACCGCCGCAATGAGTAAATAAAGTGAGTTTTGATAGCCCAAAAAATACGGCAAAATGCTGACTGCCCCCAAAACTCCGCAATAGGCCATCATATGGATTTTTGTGGATTTGACACCACTCACAAGCGGGAGCATCGGGACGCCCGCGCGTTTATAATCTTCATTCGAAAATAGAGCCAAAGCCCAAAAATGCGGTGGAGTCCACAGGAAAATCAGCAAAAACAGCAAGATTGGCTCAAAACTTACCCCGCCCGCCGCCATCGCCCAACCGATCACCGGCGGAAACGCTCCCGCCGCCCCGCCAATCACGATATTTTGCGCGGTGGAGCGTTTAAGGAAAACGGTGTAAATCACACTGTAAAAAAAACTCGCAAAGGCTAGAATCCCCGCCGCGAGCCAGTTGGTCGCAAGCCCCATCATCATAAACGCCAACAAACTGCAAAAAATTGCAAAACCCAGCGCATCATCGGGGGCCACACGCCCACTAGGCACGGGGCGATTTTTGGTACGCAGCATCACCGCATCAATATCGCGGTCATACCACATGTTAAATGCGCCCGCCGCCCCTGCCCCCAATGCCAAAGCCAGAATCCCAATCAGGGCCAAAAATGGATGAAGCGAATCACGCGCAGGGGTCAGCCAGAATCCCACCACGCCCGTGAACACCACCAAACTCATCACCCGCGGTTTCAGGAGTGAAAAATAATCCATAGGCCGCGCGGACGACGCCATAAGGCCTTCGTCAATGACTCCGCTATCAACCATTATTGTGTCACTTTGCGCCATTCTCCCGATCCCACTTTCCAAAGCCCCGTCATTTCGCCATTTACCAGAGGCGACGATGTTAATTGCCTACATCCTATCAAATTTCGACATGCCGCGAAAGAGCGATCAGCTTATTCTCTCGCCTCCGGCAAAGGGGTTTTATGATCCTCCGCGACATCATCATTGGTTTCATAAAGATACCAAACCGGATCACGGGTTTTTATTTGTCGCCCAAAAGTCCAGATATCATTCATCACCGTACTGCGGTCCGGATTGCCCGAAATAATCTGCCCATCGCGATTGCGCACCACACAGGTTTCATCGGCAATAAAGCGAATTTTGAGATAGACCATGGAAAATTTTCTCTCAACGTCGATAATCTCCGCGGTTTTCACGGCATGAATATCGGTTTGAATCGTCTCCCCTCGCTCCTCACGCTCCGCAATGGCCGCGGCAAATGCATTATAAACACCGCTTGAGAGCAATTCCTTAAGCATCTGGGTATCACCGCGCGCAAAGGATTCAACGATCAACGCAAAGGCTTCTTTTGCATCTTCCACAAATTTTTCAGGATTAAAGCCTTCGACCTCACGGCTCAAATCATAATACCGATCCAAAACCTCGCTGCTTACGGCCTGAATTTTGCTTGCTCGCCGTGGCAACAATCCCCCTTTCTGATCCCGCTTTGCTGCGTCTTCATCATCAATAATATCAATGAGTTCCCCTTTTTTGAGTGAACCACTTTGAGAGTCAATCGTGCGCTCTAAGTCCTTCCAAACGCCGGAGCGATCACGTTCCTCGCCGTTGCGAGTCCCCAAAACATTCCGCAGCCAAATAATCAACACGGCGGCAATCACAATATAAACAAGCAATTCTGCGGGCATGGTCTTCCTTATTTTCCTGTCGGTTCCGGGCGTCTCACCAGTTATAATTTCGCTCTATAGCAGCAAATATAAGCAAATCATAACATTCTACAAGGGAAGAATCTATAATTCTTGTGCTGGCCCTTGTTTTTTGCTAACCAATTTCATATCTGGTTTTATAGTCGGGCTAGTCATCTTGGCTGGCAATCTTAGCTTGATCTATAAACTCCCTTGACTTTAATTTAATATGATTAAAAGGATAACACAATGACCGATTTCCCGGCTGATGAGCCCGCACAAAATTCCAATTTATCTGCGAATCCCGAGGCGGACAAGGCACATGTATCCGTCAATAATTTGCCCGTGATGGTTCATGCCCAGTATGTGAAGGATCTTTCATTTGAAAATCCCGGTGCACCCTATGCGCTGCGGGTGATGAAGGAGCAACCGAAAATGGATGTGAATATTTCCCTTGATGTCAAGCCGATGGAGGATGATCAGGTAAAATCGCTCTATGAGGTCTCCCTACGGCTTTCGGCCCGCGCGATCTTGAATAATCAAACGATTTATATTGCCGAAATTTTATATGGTGTGGCGGCCTCAATGCCCCAAGTGGCGGCGGAGCATCACCATCCGCTTTTGCTGGTTGAAATTCCAAAATTGGCATTTCCGTTTGCGCGTAAAATTTTGGCGGATCTCATTCAAGATGGTGGTTACCCCGCGCTTTTGCTCGGGCCCGTCGATTTTGCGCAAATGTATCTGGCGCGATTTGGTGCAAAAAATCAGGCAGCAAATCAGACAGAGGCACAAGAAAATACGCAGCAAACTATTCGGGATTTGCCACCCGCATCCACGCAAACCCATTGATTTTTCTTGGGTTAAGCCATGAGTGACGCTTCTGCTCCCGCCATAATAGTCGCACAAATTTTAGAGTTTTATGGCACTCTCGGCTGGGACGAGCTGGTGGGCGAAGTGCCACAAAATCGCCTTATGCGGGAATTTGTTCGAAGTGAAGAGTCCCCAACAATTCGCTCGCAACCATCCGCTGCAAGCCCTCAAAATGCTGCAAGATCATCAGATCATGCTGCACCGCGACTTCAAAATGCTGCACCCACTGCGGCTGCGCCAATCTCCCCCTTGGGATTAAATGAAGCGTTGGCGGAGGCGCAACGGGAGCTTTCCGCTATCAATTCGCTTGATGATCTTTCGCACTTCACACAAAATTTTTCCGGTTGGGGATTGCGCAAAACCGCAACACATTTCCTTTTTAACTCTGGAAATCCTGCGGCGCAATTGATGGTCATTGGCGAATGCCCCTCAACCGAAGATGATTTGAGCGGCAAAGTTTTTAGCGATGAAGGCGGCATTTTATTCGATAAAATGATGGCGGCTATTGGCCGTGATCGCAAAGCGAGTGAGTTTGAGAACTCGCTCTATCTCACCTACAGCATCCATTGGCGCCCGCCGGGAAATCGCAGCCCAACGCAAGGGGAATTGGACCTTGCACGTCCGTTTGTGCGCAAACATATTGAATTGATTCGGCCCAAATTCTTGTTGGTGATGGGGGCGGTGCCGGTGAAAATCCTCTGGGGATTAAACACGAGCCTCCATAAATTACGCGGCCAATGGATGGCGTATGAGATGACAGCTTCAGGCACGGACACTCCGGAACCCGTAAAAATCCCTGCACTCATTACCTATGCTCCGCATTTCCTGCTCACCAATCCCAACCGTAAACGCGAGTCCTGGCAAGATCTTCAGGATTTGCAGCAAAAACTATCCTCTTCCCAAGAGTGATTTATAGTTTTTTATAGGCACTCAACGCGGCGTCGCGCGATGATGCGTGGTCAATGATCGGCTTGATTTTATGCGACTCAGGCGCCCAACGGTTGATATATGCATTTTTGGCATCGAATTTTTCCGCCTGTAAGTGCGGATTAAAAATGCGGAAATACGGCGCAGCATCGGCCCCGCATCCCGCCACCCATTGCCATGACGCGGCATTATTCGCCAAATCGGCATCCACCAAACAATTCCAAAACCAGTCTTCGCCAACGCGCCAATGGTACCGCAATCCCTTGACCAAAAACGATGCCACGACCATCCTGACACGGTTGTGCATATATCCCGTGGCCCACAATTCGCGCATGCCTGCATCGACCAACGGATAGCCGGTTTCTCCGTGCTGCCAGCGCGCTAAAAAATCCTGATTCGGCTCCACCCAGTCCATTCGCATAAATTTTTTATTGAGCGGGCTAGCGGGCAATTCAGGGAATTGATAGAGCAGCGAATGCGCAAATTCCCGCCACCCCAATTCCGATTGATAACAATCCAAATCGGGGCCAAGCTTTTCATCGGTTACATCGGCCAACGCTGCCCAAATTTGGTGCGGCGAAATTTCCCCGAAATGGAGATGGGGCGAGAGTTTAGAGGTCTGATCCAGCGCCGGAAAATTACGCCCCTCACGATACCCCGCCAACCCGTGATCTATAAAATCTTGCAATTTTTTGTGCGCAGCATTTTCGCCTACATCCCAAGTACTCATCATCCCCAAATCCCACCGCGGGGCACGGGGCAAAAGCCGTAACGACTCAATATCACAGGGCTCAAATTTATGCGGTTTTTGATCAGCGGAATGCCCATGATTAGTTGAGAAAAACATCGGCAATTGCGGGGCGGGAAGCGGTGCGCGCGGTGCGGGTGCGGCCAAACATCCCCGCCGATAAAAGGCGGTGAACACCTTGTAATAACTGCCATCCGCCTTTTTGACCTCCCACGGTTCCCAGAGGAGAGAGCCATTCAAACTCTCAATTTTCGCGGCGGTTTGAAGCCGCAAACTCTCTTTAATTTTCTCATCCCGCGCGATGCGCCACGGTTCATAACAGCGATTCCAAAAAACATGGGTGGCCGCATAAGTTTGCGCAAGCTGCAGCAAAATATCACCCGCCGCGCCGCAAAACACCATCAAATGGCCGCCCAAAGACTCATTGAGTTTTTTGAGCGCATGATAAAGCCACACGCGCGACGCCGCCCCCATCGCCCATTCCCCCGCCGCCGCATCATCCAAAATATAGATGGGCAAAACAGCTTGGCCCGTTCGCAGTGATGTTTCGCACGCAGCCCTCCACGCCGGTTGATCATTCAACCGCAAATCCTGACGAAACCAACAAATAATCGGCGGAGCGGAGGATTGATCGTGTGAATGAGACGTTGAATATAGTTGACTCATGCTTAGGCTTGCCACCGCAAGATCAATGTTTGCCATTCGCCCCTTGGAAATTTAGAAGGCGGGAAATCATTCCCTTCTGTGCCGCAAATAAGTCCCAATTTTGCGTGCGCCGCCGCCACCATTTCTTCTTGTTCGATCAAAAGACCGGAGAGAATTGCCCGCCCGCCGCTTGATAAAAACTGCGCTAAATCTGGGGCCATATCCACCAAAGGCCCCGCCAAAATATTGGCAATAATCATATCAAATTTGCGGTTCCGCCCGTCCGCATTTTTCAGGATTTGCGCACGATATCCATCGCCCGTGATGCAACTGACCCCACCCGCATCACATGCCACATGATTCACTTCGCAATGATAGCGCGCCATGCGCGTGGCTTCGTCATCAATATCAATCGCCACCACCGGCACGCGCCATAATTTGTGCGCAGCAATCGCCAAAATTCCCGATCCCGTCCCCATGTCCAGAACCTCACGCGGGGCAAATCCGCTCTCTTTCAGGGCGATCAACGCTTCAAGACATCCGCGCGTGGTGCCGTGTTCCCCTGAACCAAAGGCCGTGGCGGCATCAATCAATAACGGGATCATGGATGAGGGAATTTCGCCCGTGTAATGGCTGTCGTGAATAAAAAACGGCCCGACGGCAAAGGGCGGGAAGGATTTATAAGATTCCTCCAACCAATTTACATCCTCAATTTCTTTCTCGATCAAATCCTGTGCTTGTAGAGCCTGCGACCCGCTCAAATTTAAAAACTCATTGATGGATTTGATGAAATTTTCCCTCCGGGGTAATATGTCCGCTACCCACAGAAATTCCCAATAATGTCCGGTTTGATCCTCTTTGCCGCGCTCGCACGACGCCGAAATCATCTCCTCCCCTGCGAGGGAGGCGAGCTCCATCGCCTTTACATCATCTAATTGAGCGAGCGAATCCGGGATTTTCAATTTTAGCGAATAAATCGGCACGGAGAGAGAGGAGTCAGTCATGTTTTCAAGCTTTCATTGCTGTAGAGTCATAAAGGGTTTATAATGTGATTTTGAACATGAATCCACGATATTTTAAAAGCCGCACATGATAAATTACTTCACCTCTGCCACTAATTTTGGCACTGATTTTGGCACTAATTTTGGCCCAATGACGCTGTGTTGGGAGAAGCGCACCATTTATTATATCGGCTTTGATGAAGACCGCGCACTGGCCTATTGTCTCAAGAAAGTCATAGGAGTGCGAGACATAGCGCGGCCATTTGAGTCACTCAGAGAGCGTTATTTTACCCGCAACGATACCGAAGGCGCACAATTATTGAGTCTGGTTTTCGCTGCATGGCGTGCGGGGTTGAGTGCGGTCGAAGGCTGGGAACTTAAGCCCTACGGCACGCCGTTTCAGCAAAAAGTTTGGCATGAGATTGCTAAAATCCCCCGGGGAGAAACCATATCCTATGGTCAGATTGCTGCGACCATAGGATCGCCCAAAGCCGTCCGTGCAGTTGGAACAGCAGTAGGGGCCAATCCCTTTACCCTCATCATCCCCTGCCACCGCGTGAACCATTCCAGCGGACAAATGTCCGGCTATGCCTGGGGGAAAGATATGAAGCACGCCATTTTGTCCGTAGAAAGACCCAATCCATTTAGCGATTAAGTGGGAACCGATTCATCATAACAAAATGCGACAAATGGCCTAGACACTGTAGTCACGAGATAGGAACAAGCGACGCAGCGTAGGGAGTCTACGTCAGCGAGTTCAATATTCCTAGTATAGAACCCAGCCCTGATATTCGCCCCAGATTATACGCTCCAAATTTCGTAAGAATCCGTTCATAAGAAGGATTTGAAAAAAAATTCATCTATGCTATGTATTTGCGCTATGTATTTGCTAGTTTTTTGGCTTACAATCTTATCAGTACTGGATGAAGTGTGGATGATATGTTTACAGGAATTGTGCAGGATGCCCGGCCCATCACGACTTTTTATATGGATTATTCCATCGGTCGGCTCGCAGTGGATTTGGGCCCGGAGTTGAGCCAGAACCTAGAAATAGGCTACAGTATTTCAATCGACGGGGTATGCCTGACTGCGGTGCGTTTAACCGATCATGTGGTGGATTTTGACATTATTAAGGGAACGTTAGAACGCACCACCATTCCGCATTACAAGGTCGGGCAACTGGTCAATGTTGAACGCAGCATGACTCAAACGACCGAAATTGGCGGCCACGAATTATCCGGGCATGTGGATTGTCAGGGAAAAATTGCCAACATTGAAATCATGGATGGCAATACGGTGATTGATGTTGAATTACCGCCCCTCTGGATAAAATATATTTTCGCCCACGGCTTTGTGGCGGTGAATGGTGTGAGCCTAACGGTCAGCAAGCTGGACAAACAAAATCACTGTTTTTCCGTTTGGCTCATTCCCGAAACTCTACGCCGCACGAATTTGGGGAAATTAACACCGGGTGATTTGGTAAATATTGAAATTCACCGCGGAGTTCAGGTATTGGTGGATACGATTGAGGATGCGGTGGAACGCGTTTTAACCTCTGCCCTGCGTAATGGCGAACTTGATGCCAAACATGTCCAAGATCTCTTGGGTGCCACCCAAAAGCTTTTTGGCAAGCAGATTTCCTAAAATCCTGAGCAGGCTCTAAAAAAGCACCTCAAGCTGAAGCTTGAGCGTCGCAATATCGGCGACATGAACGGGCTCAAGGCCCGCAGCGTGGCAATCATCCAAACTGCGCAACCCATGCTCAATAAAAATCGGGGTCATGTGCGCACGACTGGCCGCGATCAGGTCGGTTTCGCTATCCCCCACATACCAAATCACTTGGATGTGCGGATCAATCCCCAATTCTTCAGCCGCGTAGAGCAACTGATCGGGCGCAGGTTTATCATGGGCACACTTTCCTGCCCCAACGATAAAATCCACATGATTCGACCATCCCAAATAGGGGATTTCCTCAATCAGCAATTCATGCTTACGGTTACTGACGATTGCAGTTTTTAACCCGGACTGCTTAATATGTTTCAGGAAATCCAACGCGCCGTCATAGGGGATCAGATGATCAAAATGATGCTCGTGAATATAGGCGTAAAAATGCGCCAATGCCTGCTGGGACTGATCACCAAATATGTGCGGAAACAACTCACGTGCCGAATTGCGCATATTCTTGGCCAATTGATCCATGGTGATTGGCGGCAATCCGTACTGCGCATAAAGATCATCATACCCCGCACGGATGAGCGATACGCTATCCACCAATGTGCCGTCCCAATCAAAGAATATTGCACTGGGGCATTCCAAAGAATTATTCATGATGCATGGGCCATGGGCTTGGGGCGAGATGTTACTGCGTGATCATCATCCTCCGTTGACTCGCCCGCAGGATTGGGCAAAATATCACTATTTAACACCACATCCATCTGCGAATCTTCACGATCATTGGTGCGGATATGCAGCAATTTCAACTTGCGGTGCAATGCCGATCGCTCCATCCCCACAAATTGCGCCGTACGCGAAATATTGCCGTTAAAGCGCGTGATTTGCGCCAGTAAGTATTCGCGTTCAAACACCTCGCGCGCCTCCCGCAGCGGCAAGGAAATCATATCCGTCTGCCATTCGTTTTTAAGGGTGGAATGCACAAATTGGCAAATATCCTGCGGCAAATCCGCGGTCAAAATCGGTTGAACAGGGAGAGCAGGATCACGCGGCGTTTTTGTGGTGATCTCAAGCCATTCCACCAGATTTTTGAGTTGTCGCACATTTCCCGGCCATACATATCCCTGAAGCGCGACCAACGCACCATCTGAGAGCGGACGATGGGTGTAATTTTGCTGCGGATTTTGAGCGTCCGAGGGTACAGCATTTTGATCCATCATACCGTTCTGTCCGCGTTGATTCTTACGTGCCGCCAAACCCCAAAAATATTCAATAAGTGCAGGGATATCTTCTTTCCGTTCACTCAATCGCGGCAGGGCAATCGGCACGACATTGAGACGATAATAAAGATCCTGACGAAATTCGCCTGCGGCAATTTTTTCCTCCAAATCACGTGCACTGGCTGCCAGAACGCGCACGTCAATTTTGGCTGGGATCGTGCCGCCCATGCGGATAATATTACCCTCCTGAAGCAGGCGTAATAATTTCCCCTGAATATCCGGTGTCAGATCACCAATTTCGTCGAAAAAAACTGTGCCGCCGTTGGCACGTTCCAAAATCCCCGGATGCGCACTATTTTTATTTTCACGACCAAATAATTTTTCCTCTAATTGCTGCGCCGTCATTCCGGCGGTCCGCACCACCATAAACGGCATTTTGGCCCGCAGAGATTTTTGATGAATAAGCCGCGCCGCCGCTTCTTTCCCCGTTCCGGCCGCCCCGGTAATCAACACGCGACTATTGGTCGGTGCGGTTTTTTCAATCACACTAATCACTGCCTGCATCGATGCAGATTGGCCGATGAATTCCTCATGGATCTCATCGCGGAATTTCAGAAGGGCATTTTCTCGCCTTAATGATGCCGTCTCTAAGGCGCGCTCTATCATCAGCAGTAAACGGTCGGTTTTGAACGGCTTTTCAATGAAATCATAGGCCCCGATTTTAATCGCCTTAACCGCCGTTTCAATCGTGCCGTGGCCGGAAATCATCACAACGGGTAAATGGGGATAATCCGCGCGAATCTTCTCTAAAATCTCCAGCCCGTCATATTCGCTATTTTTCAACCAGATATCGAGCACAACCAGATCAAATCGGCGCCCAACCAGAGCTTCAAATACCTGGGTGGAGTTTTCCGCCTGTCCGGTGGCGTAATGCTCATCCTCTAAAATCCCCACCATCAGCGAGCGTATATCGGCTTCGTCATCCACAATTAAAATATCAGCCATAGCTTTCGATGATGGGGTGCGCATTACGTGATCAAATCCTTTATAGTTATACATTTACAACGTTTATCGCCGATCTTCAAATGGAAAAATGCTGATTGGGCCAATCAATCCCCCACCATATACTTGCCACCAAAATTTTGGCATGATGCTTGCAATGTTGACTATGATGAGAGGCAATGAGGCCTAGAGGTAAGCATGCTCAACGCACCAACCATTCGGTTTTCCAATGATTTGGCGGCCCTGCAACGGCAGGCCGGGAGTGATATTACCTCAGCCATTCACCAGGCCAGCCAAAAAACCGGGGTGGATTTTTCCTATCTTTTACAACAAGCCCAGGTCGAAAGCAGTTTTAAAGCCGATGCCAAGGCCAAAACCAGCTCTGCCGAGGGACTCTATCAATTTTTGGAGTCAACTTGGCTGAAAATGGTTGATAAATATGGCGATAAATACGGTTTATCCCAATATGCCGATCAAATTAACGATCAAGGCAAGGTGAGCAATGCCGCCCAGCGCTCGCAAATCCTTGGGCTGCGCAATAATCCGCAAATTTGTGCCCTGATGGCCGGGGAATTTGCCGCCGAAAATAAAAATTACTTGCAGAGCTGTACAACCGCCGATATCGGTGCCACCGAATTATATATGGCGCATTTTATGGGAGCGGGCGGCGCAGCAAAATTCCTCAATGCCATGGATAAAAACCCGGAAAGCAATGCCGCAAAATTATTTCCCGATGCCGCCGCTGCGAACAAAAACATTTTCTATCATAAGGATGGATCGGCCAAAACTTTGGCCGAAGTTTATGGACATTTTGATAAAAAATTCGCGCTGGCCAATAATTTGGAAAACAGCCAATCAAGCACTAATCAAGGGACTTGCGAAGTTTCAACCATTGCGAGTGCAGCACCATCCGATCCAAAATCCACGACCCCTTCCACCGCTGGCCCCGACCTTGAGGAATTTGCGATTATCATCCCCGGCATTTCGGGGCTTTCCGGAGGCTATGCCTATGCATCACCTGCTCAAAATATCGTGTCCGTAGGGCAGGATGATGATAAGGTCGTATCCGCTGCCTCATCATCTGGGGCAGCCACCAAGCTCGGCGCACTCACCCATACTTGGTGGAGTCAATTATCACCGGTAGATTTGCTGGAACTGCTCAAAAACCATCAGACATCATAAGAGCCTGTTCATGATCTCCACTAGGGCTAAGGATTTTTCTGAAATCCCACTGGCGCAGAGTGAACGAATGAATTAGAATTTGCGCGTTGATAACAACTCCCCTACTCAGGACTCCCCATGCGCTACCTTCCTCTGACCTCATCCGACCGACGCGCGATGATGGATAAAATCGGCATCAAAGATTGTGATGATTTATATGCGGGGTTGCCGACCTATCAATCCGCGGATTTGGACCTGCCCGACCACCAAAGTGAATTGCAGGTGGAACGCATTATGACGCGACTTGCGGCGCAAAATCATGCGGCGGTTGATGGTCCGTTTTTCCTCGGCGCCGGATGCTACTACCACCATATCCCCGCCACGGTTGATTATATCATTCAACGGTCGGAGTTTTTGACTTCGTACACACCTTATCAACCCGAAATGGCTCAGGGAACCTTACAAGTCATTTATGAATTTCAAACCATGATCGCCATGCTCACTGGCATGGATGTGGCCAATGCGTCCATGTATGACGGCGCGAGTGCGTGTGCCGAATCCGCACTCATGGCGCAGCGCATCACGGGCCGCAGCCAAATCGCACTGGCCGGGCACATTCATCCGCAGTATCTTCAGGTGCTCAAAGCCTATCTCGGTGAAGCGTCAATACTCCCGCAATTCACGGGGGATGAGGGGAAAAATCCAGAGGGCATCGCGGCCGTTATCGTGCCGTCCCCCGATTATTTCGGCACCCCTCAAGATATTCAAAACTGGCGTAAAAAATGCGATGCGCTCGGTGCGAAATTAATTTACGTGACGAATGAAATTCTTTCGCTCGGGTTGCTGCCCACCCCGCAAGAGGCCGATATCGTGTGCGGAGAGGCACAAAGTATCGGCGTGCCCATGTCATTCGGCGGGCCGCATTTGGGGTTTTTTGCGTGTAAGCAGGATTATGTGCGCCAAATGCCCGGCCGGTTATGCGGTGAAACAGTGGATAACGAGGGGCGGCGGTCCTATGTCCTCACCCTTTCCACGCGGGAACAGCATATCAGGCGCGAAAAGGCCACATCGAATATCTGCACCAATCAGGGGCTGTGTGCGCTGGCCTTTACCGTTCATATGGCCCTGTTGGGGGAGGAAGGATTCAGGCATCTGGCGCGGCTCAACCACCAAAAGGCCTGTGATTTGGCGGATGCGTTGGGATCAATTGATGGCATCAAAATCCGCAATGATCATTTTTTCAATGAATTTGTGGTGGAGTTTGGCCCAAATTTCCCGCCCGCCGATCACATCATTGAAACACTGGTAGCACAAAAAATCATTGCGGGCGTGGCGATTGCCCCCAACCAAATCCTGATAGCCGCCACGGAAATGACCACGGATAACGATATCAAAATTTTATGCGACCATTTGGCCGACTTAAAACAATAGAGCAAGGAAAAAATATGTCTGCGTCCCACACAAATCAACCCTCCGCTGCACAGCCTGCGCTCGCCATATTGAGCATTCAATCCCATGTGGCCTATGGCTATGCAGGGAATCGGGCGGCGGTGTTTCCACTGCAACGTATGGGTTATGATGTGGCCGCCGTTCATACCGTTCAATTTTCCAATCACACCGGGTACGGCGCGTGGGAGGGCGATGTGTTCGACCCCGATCATCTGCGCCGCGTATTAAAGGGCATCGCCGATCGTGGTTTTTTTGAAAATTGTGCGGGGCTTTTGACCGGTTACCTTGGCTCACCTGCAATTGGCGAAATTATATTGGATACGCTGGAAAAGCTGCCCCCCCATTGCCCGTGGATTTGTGATCCGGTGATGGGCGATGTTGGCCGCGGTTTTTACGTACGCGAGCAAATTCCCGAATTTTTTAAATCGGAAGCCCTCTCCCGTGCGTACCTGATCACGCCGAATTTATTTGAGCTGGAATATTTAAGCGGTGCAACCATCCGCACCATCGCCGATGCGCGCGCCGCGTGCCGTGAAATCCACAATGGGTCTCCATCCGCATCAAAAAAGCAACAGGGGCCGGAGATGATCTTGGTGACCTCCCTCATCACCGAGGACACCCCCACCTACAGCATTTCAATGTTATTAAGCTGCCGAAATGGTGAGTGTTATATGGTCACCACACCGCGGATCGAGATGGAATTTCCATCCTATGCCGGGTCAGGCGACATGACATCTGCGATTTTTACCGGATGTTTGCTGAGGGGCCAAGATTACGGCTCAGCCCTCAGTCACACCGCCGCCAGCCTTTATGGTATTTTTAAAACCAGCTTTGACATCGGTGGCCGGGAGATCGCCCTCATCCCCGCCCAAGACCATATCACCACCCCGCAGCAATTCTTCCCGGTGGTAAAATTATAGAATGGCTACACCTAGACCATTCTTAGTTTAGGTAGACTCAAAAAAATGGTCTAAGTATTTGTTTGGTCGCATTTTGTGACGATTAACCGGCCTCCACTTAATCGCAAAATGCTCTAATACTTCACACCGCAACCATAGGGTTGGGTCTGGCTGGTGGGCACCGGTTTACCGGCTTTGAGCGCGTCAATCGCTTCACGGACATAGTTTTTAGCTCCCGTCACCGTTGCGGGTTTAAAGCTTTCATTATCATCAATCGCACCCGAATAGGCCAGGATACCGTTCTGGTCAATCACGAACATATGGGGGGTTGTTTTCGCACCATAAAGATGCCCGATGGCCCCGCTTTCATCCAAAATTTTATAGGTAGGAAAGGCTTTCTCCTTGTCGATAATGGTTTGGGCTTCTTGTGGACTGACATTTCCTTCTTTCCCCTTTGCCGAAGAAACGATGGAAATCCACACAACACCGTCCTTGGTCGCCTCTTGCTGCAATTTCTGCATATTGCCGGTATCATAATGTTTGCGGACGTAGGGGCATTCATTATTGGTCCATTCCAGAACCACAATTTTGCCCTTATAGCTTGAGAGCATCACGTGCTCCCCCTTAATATCTTCGGTCATAAATTCCGGAGCGGGTTTGCCGACTTCGGCCTGGTTTACCTGCGGTGTTACTTGAGCTGCGGCCCCCATCCCGCTCTCCACCCCATTGGCCGTTTCAATGTTTGACATGGTTTTTCCCTCCTCATTATGCGCATGCGTTTTGGATTCGCCCTGATGACTGACTTCAGAACCACCCTGAGGGCCGCACGCATAAACGCTTGCGGAACTCACCATAATTCCCATCATCAGCAAGCAAGACGCCAGAGTGAATAAAAATATTTTGCGCATGTTGTTATCCTTCATATCTTGTTGGCAGTGTGGAAAGTTAGTGCGAGAAATATATCACTTCAAACAATAATTTCCATCCCGTTCACGATAAATTTTGATGTGAACCCCCAGAACAATTAAGATGTTTTCACAATCTTCTCTAACCCGCCCATATAGGGTTTGAGGACAGTCGGAATAAAAATCCCGCCATCCTGAGGATCGTAATAATTTTCCATGACGGCAACGAGCGCACGCCCCACCGCCACGCCGGAACCGTTGAGCGTATGCACGAATTCCGAATCCTTGGCCCCCGCACGTTTGAACCGTGTTTTCATCCGCCGGGATTGAATATCGCCACAGTTAGAGCAACTGGAAATTTCCCGATATTTATTTTGCGACGGCACCCAGACCTCCAGATCATAGGTTTTACGCGAGGCAAAGCCTATATCCCCCGCACAGAGCACAATCGTGCGGAAAGGAAGTTCCAATTTTTTTAGGATGTTTTCTGCGCAATCCACCATACGTTCATGTTCGGCACTTGAGTCCTCCGGCAATGTCACACTGACCATTTCCACCTTATAAAATTGATGTTGGCGGATGATGCCGCGCGTGTCTTTCCCCGCCGATCCTGCCTCCTTACGGAAACAGGGCGTATAGGCGCACAGACGCAGCGGCAATTGCTGCGGATCGAGGATCATCTCACGCACCAAATTGGTCAACACAACCTCAGAGGTTGGAATAAGCCACCGCCCGTCCGTGGTTTCAAATTGATCATCACGAAATTTTGGCAATTGCGTGGTGCCATACATCACATCGCTTTTGACCAAAAGCGGCGGATTGACCTCCGTATAGCCATGCTCAGTCGTATGCGTATCAAGCATAAATTGCGCCAAGGCACGCTCAAGCCGCGCAATTGCACCCTTTTCTACCACAAACCGCGCACCCGCAACCTTGGCGGCCGCATCAAAATCCATCAATCCCAAGCTTTCGCCGATTTCCACATGATCAGGAATCACCGTATTTGGATTGCGCGGCGTACCCCATTGGCGCAACTCGACATTATGATCTTCATCCGGTCCGTCCGGCACCTGATCCTCAATCATATTGGGAAGACGGGAGAGGAGATCGTCAAGCTCCGCGCCCTTATCTTGCTCCCTTGCATCCAGTTCGGCGATGCGGTCTTTGAGGCCCGCAACCTCTTGCATGAGGGCGTCTGCATCCAGCCCCTTAGATTTTAGTGAGCCAATTTCTTTAGACGCTTCATTGCGCCGTGTTTGCAAGGCCTGAAGTTCAGTTTGCAGCGCGCGCCGCTCCTCATCCAATTTCAAAATCGCCGGAGTTTGCGCGCCCAATCCCCGCCGCGCCCAGTTGCGATCATAAAATTCCGGATTATCGCGAATGGCTTTGACATCATGCATCGTAAGCTTGTCCCTAAAGAAATTAATTCTACAAAACTTAAAAAATTCACCTTACTTTTATCGAAATCGTACCACACTGGCAAGCCCCCTGAGAAACCTTAAATTGTCATAATTTATACCTTATCCCCATCAACTCAGTTCGCTCACGATTTTTGATAGCACGAGATGATCTGGTCATCATTATTTGAGCCGCACTATCCAATCATCTTTAAAATGGACAGCGAGTCAATTTTTTACTAGAATCATTTGAAAGCGTATTTTCTAAATTTTTGTCGCATAGTCGCAATTTGTTCCGTTACACTTTATGTTCAATTCTACCATCATGGATATCAGAATGGCCAAGTGCCCTCACTTTGTAAAAATCGCCTCTCAAAACTCAAGATTTTCCCACCTTAACCCATTTTTCGGTTATGTAGACTCGAAAAAATGGTCTAAATATTTGTTTTGTCGCATTTTGTTACGATTAACCGGCTTCCACTTAATCGCAAAATGCTCTAGAATTTACATAGTAACATTATTATGGGGGATCATAACCTGTCTCCCCTCTGGGGCATTATGGGCCAAAAGTGCCGCCGGCCCTTACGATTTATCAGGCAGCCCCAAATATGCCTCTATCATCATTGATGCCAAAACCGGTATGGTATTATCGCAAGAAAATGCTGATCGTAGCCTTCATCCGGCCTCGCTTACCAAAATGATGACCATGTTGATGGTGTTTGAGGCCTTGGAACGCGGCAAAATCAGCAATAAAACCAAATTGGTGGCATCAAGCCGCTCTAGCTCTGCCCCCCCAAGTCGTGCAGGACTCAAGGCCGGGGACACAATTACGGTCTATGAGGCCTTGCGCACAATGGCGACCAAATCAGCCAATGACGTGGCGGTCACCGTCGCCGAGAATCTGGGCGGGTCAGAAGCGCGTTTTGTCCAGATGATGAATTTAAAGGCGCGGGAATTGGGTATGAACAATACTTATTTCGTGAATGCATCAGGGTTGCACGATAATCAGCAAGTCTCAACCGCACGCGATATGTCGCGACTGGCCAAGCATCTGATTGATCGATATCCGCAATATTACCCGATTTTTGGCTTACGATCCTATCAATATCACGGCAAAAATTTTCAAAACCACAATCATTTGATGAAAACCTATGCCGGGATGGACGGCATCAAAACCGGATATGTTACGGCTTCGGGGTTTAACCTCGTGGCATCAGCCAAACGCAAGGGCGTACGATTAATTGGCGTGGTTATGGGGGGACCATCCACCAATATTCGCAACACACAAATGGCGGCGTTATTGGACCAGGGTTTTGTGAAATACTCACAACTCAGCTCAACTGGATATTATGCCAACGGGCGTTATGCAGATATGGAACTCAAGCCGCTTAAAAACCCTCTGAATGCGCAAAAACCTGGACATACCGGGACTCAGGGGCACGCAGCTCCACCATTACCTATGAAAAAACCTGCCGGCGATCATCCGGCGGTGGAAGATTTTGCCAATTCAACGCCCCCAACCCAAACCGCGAGTTTGGGTGCCATAACTCCCTCACAATTGACGCCGACCCCTCTTTTGACCGCAGATCAAATTACGAATGAGCAACCTGCTCCGCCTACTTCGGCCGCCCCCACCCCTTCGGTTCCGATGCCCAAGTCAAAACCGATACCTAAGGAACCGACGGCGCGAAATGAAACGAAACAATCATCGTTAAAACCATCTTATTTAAAACTGCCGGAAAAATATCAGTCAAGCGCAGCAAAAAGTGGCAACGGAGCCTCTATGGCTCAGATCCTAAGCCATCAAGCACAGGCCGCACCGACAAATAAATGGCAAATTCAGATTGGTGCCTTCGCGGACCAGCCGGGCGCAAGGGCCTCACTTTCGTCCACCTTGGCTTCCCTCCCCGGAGACTTGCGCAACGTGAGTCCTTTAGTGATTCCCTTAAGAACCGCCGATGCCAAATGGATATATCGCGGGAGATTGAGCGGTTACACTCAACAAGAAGCTCTGGACGCATGTGTGCACCTCAAATCCATCTTGCGGGACTGCCTGCCTATCGCCCCTCCGCGATAAAGAGCGAGTAAAAAATAACGATGATTTCTTGCTTTTTTGTGAGTTTGATCATTTCTATGGTGACAGTAGGATCAAACGCGGTTATTCTGGCGTGTAGTTGCACGGAAATGATTCGCCACCTGGCGGTAAATTTGTTATAAGTCTTTACCGGTAAAAAATGGATCAAGACTGAGCAATAGATAATCAGCAATGAGGAGCTTTCATGGGTGTGTCAAATAACCATGGGTTACACGATATTCAGGGTTTTAAATCACAAGGAAGATTCTTGGGAACGGAACTGGTTTCCAAGATTTCTAGGACATCTTCTTTTTATCGTCCCCCGCTTGCGCTGGGGGTCAGTGGCCTTATCTTAACACTCGTCTTAACACTGGCACCCTTCGCCCATATCGCTCATGCCACGGATCTGGGATCGAATTTAATGGGTGGAAACAAAACAACCAAAGCCAGTGCCGCCGAGGCCGCACCCCAACCCAGCGTCACACAACTGGATCAAGACGTGCCAGCAGCTCTGTTAAATGCAGGCAATCCTACATTACAAGAAGCCCCAACTTTGGCAGATAGTTTGGCGGCACAAAATGATAACGGCAACAATATTGATTCGAATGTGCCACCGATCGGTGGAGCACAGTTGCCAACCAAGAGTCCGAAGCAAGCAGCCGAGGATGCGCTGGACGAACGCAAAGAAGCTTTTGATGGTGCGGTAAATGGTTTGATGCCGCTTAAACCGGCAGAAATCAGACGATTACTGGAATTATACGATACAACTTCGCAAGCGGTGGAAACCCCTATTTACCCCGATCCGGAACCAGAATCGGCATTTGTTCAGGTTTCGCTCGACCCCGGATCAAAACCAATTGTGATTAAAACGGCAGTCGGAAACGTCACCACGTTGAGCATTGTGGATATGACCGGCCAACCTTGGCCCATTCAGGACATGACCTGGGCCGGTGAATTCCAGGTAGAACAGCCTGATTCAGGAAGCAACATGGTGCGAATCACCCCACAGAAACACTTTGCGCAAGGCAATATTTCCATGCGCTTGGTGGGGCTCAACCCACCCGTGATCTTTACCCTAAAAACCGAGCGCAAAACGGTGCATGTGCGACTGGATGCTCAGATTCCTGAACTCGGGCCAAACGGAGTTTTGCCACCGATGCTCACTCCCGTGACCATTAAAGCTGGCGATGAAGATTTGAGCAAAGTCCTGGCCGGAATTCCTTCGGCAGCAGGAATGAATAAAATGAAAATCGACGGGGTGGACGGACGCACAGCGGCCTACGAAAAATCTGGGCAAACCTACGTCCGCACCCCCTATACCATGCTCTCCCCTGCATGGAGCAAATCCGTTAAATCCGCAGACGGCATGAATGTCTATGTGATCCCCAGCACACCTGTGGTTTTACTTTCAGATAAGGGGAAAATGTTGAGGGCTTACCTCACACCGATGGAGCAAAATGATGGCGAATAACAATAACGATTTTCCCAATCATGATATCAGTGAACCTGATTTTTCTCAATTTGATCAGGTCGGGGATTTTGATGAATTTGGCGATACCGGTGCCAAAAAGGAAAACAGCTTTTCCAATTTTACCGCCTCTCCTTTTGCCAAAGTCCTGATGGTGGCGGCTGCCATATTGGTAATCGTGATGGCCATCACCCTTTTCGGCGGCAAAAGCAAACCTCCTGAGCTGTCTGATACTGGCAGCGGCAGTGAAGTTAAACAAGCCCCGGGCCAAGGCCAGCAAACCCAGGCAATGGTCAGTGCAATTGAGGAAAAAAACAATCAGGATCTTCAAGCTGCAATCCAAGGGGGAACCAGCTCGATGCCCACGCCGGTTACGCCACCCAAAGATCTGCTCGGCGCACCGCAGTCACCCGATAGTGAAGAGGACCCCTTGCTGCGCTGGAAACGTCTGCAGGAGGAACGCCAACGTTTACAACAGCAACAGCAGCAATTGGCAGCGCAGGCACAAGTGGATCCCAAGCGCGGGGAACGTGTCACCAATCTTCAACAAGCAATGATGACTCAAGTCGGCACCATTATGGGTGAACGTGGCATCAAAGATATGCAAAATGTAAAAGTGACAAGCAAAGATAAAATGGGGCAAGTCGAGAATGGCACAGCCACCGACCAAAACGGTACGGTGAATCCCCATGCGGGCAATAATACCTCACTTTATCCTGATGCCAACTATCAGCAAGCCCAGTTGACACCGCCCAAAATTCTTATTCCAGCAGGCGAGATCAATTATGCCCAATTGTTGATGGAGGCAAATTCCGATATTCCTGGCCCTATTTTGGGGTTATTAGTATCGGGGAAATATAGCGGATCACGAGTGATCGGTTCTTTCCAACGTCAGGAAGAATATCTGGTTTTAAAGTTTTCAACTTTGATTGATAAAAAAGGTCGCAGCATTCCGATTGAGGCCTATGCCGTTGATCCGGATACGACGTTAACCGGGATGGCGACTGATGTGGATCATCGCTACTTCCGTCGTATCATTATACCAGCCGCCGTAAAATTTATTGAGGGTATGGGGCAAGCCGTCGCCCAAAATGGCAGCACCACGGTTTCGGTTGATAGTGGAGGGGGAACAGTTTCGCAACAAAATAATGACCTAGATACAAAACAAGAATTCTCAAAAGCCGTAGAAGAAGCTGCCAATAAAGTCGGCGATGTACTGGATAAAGATTCAGATGTTGAAATTCTGGTGCGGGTAAAAGCTGGTACGCCGATGGGAATTTTGTTCGTTCAGCAAGTTACGGATCAATCTATCAATGGTGCAAATGGTGGCCTGTATAATAACGGATATAATAACGTTAATTACAACCAACAGCTCAATAGCACGCCGTATCCGCAACAACCTGGATTTTATAACCAAGGTGCTCCTGGATATAATCTCAATAATCCGAATCAGGCAACCCAGCTCTATCAGAGCGGGTATAATGGGAACCCCAATACCCAACTTTATGGGCAACAGCAATACGGATTGGCACCGAGCATGGGTTACGGGTCTTTATACACACCGTACGGGTCAACAACCGCAACCACGAATACAACATCCTCTAACACAAGTAAGTAAACTCACCGGAGATTGGCATGGCAAATAATCGCGATCATGATATGGATGACATGAACGAGTCCTATGAGGATTCAAACTCTTCACAGGATTACAATTATGACTCTACAGATTCATCTTATGAGTCTCAGGATTCCTATCAAGATGATTATGCGACCACCGACACACAATACCAAGATTATCAGGATTTCGATGATCACACCACAAATCAGGATGATAGCGAATGGGATGAGGGCAATTTCGATTCCACGGAACCCTTAGCCCCACCTGAAAGTACCAAGAAAAAGTCTTTGGCACTGATTGCCGCTATTGCAGTGGTCATTCTGGGTGGTGGAGCTTTTCTGTTTTTTAAATCACCCCGCACCAGCTTACCGCCAACCCCGGCAACCGAGGAGAATACAGCCTCCAATCTATCGCAATCCCCCACAACATCATCAGGCGAAACGGTACCTGCGACATCATCAAATCCAGCGAGTATAACTCCGCCACAACCGCAGCCGGTTGCCTCGAGCCCTGAGCAAGCGGGGGGGCCGCTATTGCCCGAACCACCGATGGATGATAATGCCGGCAAAGATTTGCCGATCCCCAATGAGGTTAAAGTCTCATCGCCAGAAACCAGTGCACAACCCATTATTGCCGATGCCGCCAAAACTGATGCGGCCAAGCCTTTGGTCCCGTTCCAGCCCACATCTGATTTTCCCAGCGTTAATGACATTAAAAAACCGGATGAGCAGAAGCCGGTTCTTAACGACGCTCATCCTCTGGACAAAGTCCCAACACAGGCCGTTACGGCAGAGCCGCTAAAGGAAATGGCCCCTGTTCTCTCAGAAAACACACCACCCACAGCTTCTCAGCCCACAGATTCTCAACCAATAACCTCCAATCCAGTTCCTGCACCTGTTTCCTCTGCGGCGACTGAGGAACTGGCACAATCGAAAAAAACCATTGAAACGCTCAAATCTGAACTGGATACACAAAAAAAGGCAGCGCAAGCGTCTCAGAGCCAAGTGGATGAGTTAAAGGGTCAGATTGCCTCATTGCAGGCTGATTTGGCGCGCGCGAATGAAAAGAAACTATCTGCTTCTTCAGCAACCGATCCTGTCATCACCGAACGCACCACATCAAGCGCGAGTGAAAACAAAAAACCCGCCGCGACACATGTTGAGCGCGTAAAAAAATCGCCCAGCTCACCTTCCCGTCCCAAAACACAAATCTCGCAATCCCAAGAGCGCAGCACAGCCCGTGTTGCCGGTTCAAACAAATGGGTATTGAAAGGCGCGCAGTCGGGACAAGCCATTTTGGGTAGTCTGGGCCATGATGATTTACGCACCGTCACAGTGGGCGAAACCGTCAGCGGTTTGGGGCGCATCACATCCATTGAGCGAACAGCTTCGGGATGGGTCGTGCAGGGTACCTTGGGCAGTATCAGCCAATAACGACTTTATGGCCTGCCTCCATGGTTGAAAAGAAAACCCCTTCGAAAAAATCGGCACAGCCACCGCAATCAAAGCAGCAGGCAAAGCCACAATCCAAACCACAGAAAAAAGTGCAGCAAAAGTTGCAGCAAAAAATTGCCGCCAAATCGCAAAAATTATCGCCCGACAAATCAACGCATCAAAAGCCGATTGAGCCGGCGGCGCAAACTCTGCATAAGTCTCAACATCCATCACCTGATCAATCTTCTGCCGATCCCGCAGAGAATTTTGACCCGTTTTCATTTGGCCAACAAATGGGCGGGATTTTGGAGCGGCTCCAGCCGCTGTTGACCAATTATATCCAAAAGTTCGGTCAGGATGATTTATTTGCCAAGGGACTCTCCCCCACATCCTTCCAACCTGTGATGATGGAATATTGGCAAAATGTGATGAACAAGCCGCAAAAGCTGATCGACCTCAATTTGGAATATGCGCAAAATATGGCCCTGTTATGGCAGGACACCACGCGCAAATTTATGGGCGAAGAGGAGAGGGAGGGTGATGACGTTCAACGCAATCAACCGCCCACCCCACAAGCTAAAAACTCAAGCAATCAAGCCGGCGCACAAACCGCCGCGAAAAGACTTGAAATCACCGATAAGCGGTTCCGCGACCCGGTATGGCAAGAAAGTTTTGTGTTTGATTTTATCAAACAGGCCTATTTCCTCACCGCCGAATGGATGCAGGGTTCGGTGCGCAATACCGAAGGGTTATCGCAGCGCGATCGCGCCAAGCTGGATTTTTTTACGCGGCTGTTTGTGGATGCGCTCTCGCCCACCAATTTTGCGGCCACCAACCCCGAAGTATTGCGCGAGACTCTGAAGTCCAACGGCAAGAATTTGCTGCGCGGGTTAGAGAATTTGACCACCGATTTACAACGCGGCGATGGTGAGTTGGAAATCAGCAAAACCCGGTACGAAGCCTTTGAAGTCGGCAAAAACCTTGCCACCACCCCCGGCTCGGTGATTTTTGAAAATGAGTTGATGCAGCTCATTCACTATGCGCCCACAACGGCGCAGGTCTATCAAACCCCGCTGCTCATCATGCCGCCATGGATCAATAAATATTATATTCTGGATTTGCGGCCCGATAATTCCTTTGTAAAATGGGCAGTGAATCAGGGCCACACAGTATTTATGATTTCATGGGTTAATCCCGACCGCTCGCTCGGTCATGAGACATTTGAAAATTACATGACCAAAGGATTGATTGCGGCACTCGATGCGATTGAGCGTCACTGCGGCGCGGCGTCCGCCAATGTGATTGGATATTGCATCGGCGGGACTTTGTTGACGGCCTCCCTTGCCTATCTGCAAGCGGAGGAGAAAAAATCGCGGCGCAAGGAACCCCGTATAGCCTCCGCCACCTTCCTCACCACACTCATTGATTTTCATCAGGCAGGTGATTTGTCGATTTTTGTCGATGATCAATTTATGAAATTGATTGATGAAAAAATGGACCGCGTGGGGTATCTGGAGGGCAGCGACCTGCGCCAAACCTTTAGTTTATTGCGCGCCAATGATTTAATCTGGTCCTTTGTGGTCAATAATTACATGATGGGCAAGGAACCATTTCCGTTTGATTTGCTCTATTGGAATGATGATTCCACCAACATGCCCGCGGCAATGCACCGTTTTTACCTACGCAATATGTATCGCGATAATAAACTCGCGCGTAAGGGCGGGATTAAATTATGCGGCACGCCGATTGATGTGACGCAAATTAATGTGCCGAGCTATTTCCTCTCGACCAAGGATGATCATATCGCCCCGTGGGTCTCAACCTATGAAGGGATGATGCTGCTGGGTGGAAAAAAACGCTTTGTGCTGGCGGCTTCGGGCCATGTAGCAGGGGTGATCAATCCACCCAAGGCCAATAAATATCATTATTGGACCAATGATCATCTGGATGACCGCGAACATGCCGATGAATGGCTGGCCAAAGCCGAACAGCATGGCGGGTCATGGTGGAATGATTGGGCCGCGTGGGTTAAGAAATATGCGGGCAAAAAAATCACCGCCCGCGATCCTAAAAAAGGCAAGCTCAAAGAAATTGAACCCGCCCCGGGGCGATATGTGATGAAACGAGCCTAAACCATTTTTCGGTTATGTATAATCAAAAAAAATGGTCTAACTATTTGTTTTGTCGCATTTTGTTACGATTAACCGGCTTCCACTTAATCGCAAAATGCTCTAGTCTAGCCTTATGACTCACAGTACGCACCCCTCTCATAGACATCTCCATAAAGATCCGAGCAGCCTGCCCCATCCGTTGCGGTGCTTTGGCAATAAACCGGACAATAAATCCGGCGATCATCTATACGCCGATTACCACGATCATGAATGGGGTGTCCCCGTGCATGATGATCGGAAATTGTTTGAAATGTTAAGTTTGGAGGGCGCCCAAGCGGGCTTGAGCTGGGAAACCATCCTCAAACGCCGCGACCATTACCGCGCAGCATTTTTTGATTTCGATGTGGTGCGTGTGGCGGCGATGACAGATGGGGAACTTGAAGCCATCCTCAAAAATCCGAATGTCATCCGCAATCGCTTGAAAATTTTTTCGGTGCGTAAGAATGCGCAAATTTACCTTCAAATTCAGCAAGAATTCGGCAGTTTTGCGCGCTATCTCTGGACATATGTGCATCACCAACCGATCATTAATCATTGGGACGCATTATCCAATATTCCGGCCTCTACACCACTCAGTGCAACTATTTCAAAAGATCTCAAAAAACGCGGCATGAGCTTTGTCGGGCCCACCATTATCTATGCCTATCTTCAGTCCGTAGGGGTGATCAATGATCACCTGATAACCTGCCCATGGAAATTTGATAGTGATTTCAGTCCGTCTTAGAGTCTGCCCATGATCTTATACTAGGAGTACTGAACTCCCGACTAGGAACAAGCGACGCAGCGTAGGGAGACTACGTCAGGAGCGAAGTGACAACGTCCGGGAGTTCAGTACTCCTAGTATAATCATGAGTTTGCAAGTGCTCTATTGACTTCATGATGAAATTGCTGACAATAGGGAATATTCTTTTTCTGTTTTCCTGAATCTTGTTCTTCTGCACCGCACACTTTCCCATGTTATCTAAATTTAATCCTCTCCGGTTTTCCTTGCTTGCTATGCGTCATTCTTTGAGGGCCGCACTGATGATGACAGTCGCGAGCGGTGTGATTGTCTGCACCTCAAACGTCCTAGGGGGCATTCATGCAGCGCAAGCCATGGCGACATCCGAGAGGGAAACCTCTGAAGGAAAAGAGGAAAACACACCCGCTTCTGCTTCTCCACCTCTCCCGCCACATAAGCCGCAGAAAAAAACATCTCATTCTGTTGCCATCGAGCAGTCTCAACAAAATGAGCCGATTAGCTTGAGTTCTGAGAGCTTAATCTATGATGAAAATGCCCAAACCGTGACTGCTCGCGGTGCCGTGGAAATTATCCAGGGCGGGCGCATTGTGCGGGCCGACCGTGTGACGTATCGATTGCAAAGTGAAACTGTGGAGGCCGAAGGGCATGTGGTCCTGAACGACACCAACGGTGATGTACATTTTGCCGAATTGGTTACACTTGACCGCACCTTTACCAATGGATATGTGCGTTATTTGCAATCTATTTTAAAGGACGGATCGCGCATCAGTGCCGCCGAAGGGCAGCGCATCAACGGGCAAAAAATCGTGATGACTCATGCCGGTTACACACCGTGTGAGCCATGTAAAAAACATCCCGAAAAGCCACCGTTGTGGGAGATTGTGGCCGATAAAGTGACGCATGATGAGGCCGATCATTCCATCACCTATCAAAACGCCAAAATGAAGGTGGCCGGCGTGCCTGTTCTTTACACGCCCTATCTTTCCCATTCGGATGGCACGGTTAAGCAAAAAAGCGGGTTTTTAAGCCCACGATTTTCGCTCAGTTCGCAACAGGGGTTCGGCGTAGAATCCAGGTATTATCAGGCCATCAGCCCGTCCGAGGATGCAACCGTCGGCGGGCGATTTTTTACCAATACCAACCCGCAATTATTGGCGGGATACCGCAAACGTTATGATGCAGCTGAACTTGATCTTGACTCCAGTCTGACCTATTCCAACCGCAAAGATTCGGTGGCTGATGAGATTGTCACCAAGGGCGATGAACTGCGCGGCCATATTTTCGGCCATGGTTTGTGGGAATTAAATGATGAATGGCGCACGGGGTTTAAGGCGCAACTTACCACCGACGATCAATATTTGCGCGAATATGATATCTCGAGCGATTCTGTGTTGGAAAACGAACTCTATGCCGAACGCTTTAAAGGGCGAGATTATACCGCTATTCGCGCGCTGGCATTCCAAGACGTTCGGGTGAGCGACCGTTCCGACGACCAACCGAATATTTTGCCTGAATTTGAAACTTATTATCTCGGCGACCCGAATAGTTTTTTTGGCGGACGGTTGAGCTGGGACGCCAGCGGCCTCGCGCTCACCCGCAAGGGCAACGGCCAGGATGTCAATCGCCTCTCCTCAACTCTTGGTTGGCAACGGCGCGATATTTTAAATAACGGATTGGTCAATATGATGGATACATCCATGCGGCTCGATTATTACCGTGTGTATGACCGCGACCCGCTTTTGGTCAGTGCGGGCGATGATAATACCGATACGTATCGTTTTTATCCGCTCTTTCATAACGTCACCTCTTACCCGCTGGTTAAAAACCTCTCATCAGCCCAGATGGTGGTGGAACCGACCTTGGCGCTGACTCTTTCCACGAATGTTAATAATGACTCTGAAATTCCCAATGAAGATTCTCAGGACGTACAGCTCACCGCGCTCAATATTTTTGATGCTGATCGATTCCCCGGTTTGGACCGTTTAGAGGACCGCAGCCATGCCACGTACGGCGTACGTACAGGAATATATGAAAATGATGATGATCAATGGGAAGTGTTTTTAGGTCAAAGCTTTCGATTTGAAAATGAAGATAACCCCTTTCCCGAAGGCTCCGGTTTATCGAGCCAAAAATCGGACTTTGTCGGGCAAATCATGGCTCATTATCACGACCGCTACACACTCAATTATGGATTTCAGCTAGATTCTTCGAGTTTGAGTTCGCAGCGTCACGAGCTCAACGCCACCGCCAATTTAGGAAAATTTGATTTAGAGAGTACGTACCTGTACGCGCGCGGCCTTGAGGGGACCGACCTCACGGAGAGTCGTGAACAAATCTATGGCGCGGCGACCTATCATTATAATCCCGAATGGGCACTGCGCAGCTCCGCGTGGTATGATTTATCAACCGCAGAGCGGGGATTACGTAACGCAACAATAGGCTTGATCTATTCTGGGCAATGTGTCAGCCTCCTGACTGAAGCCCGCCGCAAATATACTTTTGCCGATACCGGCGACAGCGCCACCGAAATTACCATGTCCCTCGGCCTTAAAAACCTCGGAACTTTTGGGAATGCTGAATAGTTTAAATCAAACCAATATTGATAGTGATTGGGTACCCTATGTCCATTTCATCTTACAATCCCCGTGATCGTTATCGCGCCCGCGCCGTCCAGCGGTTTAACCGAACTTTGGGCGTCTGCGTGCTGATTACCGTATGTGTTATCATCGGGTTTGTGTGGGGCCGTCACTATGCCGCCAATCAATTGGATGAATTGCAAACAGAAGTCACAGCAACTGGCAAATTACTTGAAGATTCACGCAACGAAGCTATCACTCAACGCGCTGATGCCCGTACCGCAGCCCAACGATATGACCAGCTAAAAACCCAGTATGAAAAGGATGTCCCAGCCAGCGGCCCGTTGCGTGATTTGGTGGAAATGGTCAAACAACAGGTGAAGGACGGTATGCCGGCGGAGCGTCTGGCTTTTGTGATTAGGTCTACCCGTCCACCCAGCAATTGCAGCGACCCATCAAGCAAACGATTCGTGGTGCAAACCCCCGCCTATAAGGGACCATCCAGCACCGTATCTGTGGGAGAAGGTGCCGTTTTAATCTCGGGTAAGGGGCAATCGGCTCGCGGCAAAGCGGGAGAGATGGAGGCATGGTACGATCCGACCCAACCCGTTATCATTCATTTTAAAACCGGCGACGGGCGTGAAGAGGATAAAGTCGGCACGCTCCCGTTTCAGCACGCCATCATCTCTCAGGGCCGCGAATATCGTTTTAACGTCAGCGAAGGCGAAAAATCCTTTGCCAAAGTCTCATTCGATAGCTGCGATTATCCTTAAGAACTTGTTCAGTATCTTTCTTGGCCACGAATGATCACGGAAAAGCAAAAAAACGGGGATTGATGATTGCTCACCCATCCCCGCCTAATGTCTGATGTCTATCAGACTCGAAGTGAAATTAGAATTTCAAATTAGTCCCAATCATCACCGCAGTTGCGTTCACGTCATCGGTTGCAGCGTCATCAATATCATAATAACCGACCGAACCGTTGAAGGTCATACCGGGGCCGTATGTATATTGAACCCCAACCGAATAACGGTTAAAATCAATGTCGTTAATGTCATTGTCTTTGTTATAATAGGACGCGCCATAGACAAAATCGCCCATTGTATAGTCAACGCCGATCACGCTATAGCTGACATCATCATTGGCATTGCCCAAATCATCGACCTGATAGGCGGCCCCGATTCCAAAGGCACCGATGTCAAAATCAAGCGCAACGTTCCATGCATCCCGATCTTCACCCGATCCGGTTTCGGTTTGGCCCTTGGTATATCCTGCACCAATCCGGTAGGCAAATTGCTCAAGTTTTTGTTCAAAACGTGCCGCAATATCCCAAATATCGGTCGTGGCCACGGTATCATCATTATCCGGCGCATTCCCGCTTAAGGCGCGCGACGCATCATTATCAGGGGTGTAGGACACGCCCGCCTGGAAGCCGGAGAAAAGCGGGGTGAGGTAAGTGATTTTATCCACCTTCGCAGATACGTCATGATCATAATCGGTTTCGCCGACATTGGTGGCGTTTAATCCTGCGGCCGTGAAATTGATCGGGTTGAATAATTGCAAACGACCGTCAATGTTGGTATCCGCCGCCGGTGCTACGACCTGAAGAATATATGGCGCACCGTACGTGCCACCAAAATTCACACGTCCCCAATCGCCGGAGAAGAAAATATAGGTCTCATCCACCGCGAAATCATCGCCAACATCCGCGCGGCCCTCAATATGGGTTCCCACGGTTAAGCCGTTATCAAGCGTGGTTTTGCCATCAAAATGCACCTCAGTCTGGCGCAACAAATCCACCGCATGGACGCTTTGGCCCGTAGCTTCATCCTGATCAACATAGTTGATATAGCCTTTGAAATACCCGCCCAATTTGAGCTGAACACCTTTTGTTTCTTCGGCGTGGGCAGATTGCGCTGTGATCAATGCGCCAAGGGCAGCACCACAAAGCATTAGTTTTTTCATGTTTTCATCTCCTGAATTAAAAGCGATCCGTGTGAGGAATTTCACATCCGAACCGATAGGAGAGAGTGTGCCAAAGTTTTTTCCACCGTCAAGATAAGTGTGCACAGCAATATGAAATAAAACCTTAGGCTGTTGCCTTTTTGCTGCATATTTTTTGGAATGCCTACGCTTACAGAAGAAGAAAACTCTCAATGAAATGATTTGAGGCAGATGCGATTTCCCGGGAGGCGTGTGATCAGTCCCTCTAGTTCAAGTTCAAGGAATGCGCCATGTGCATGCGCGCTCGGCAGACCCAACATACGGATCAGCTCATCAATTTCTACCGGCATGGAGGAAAGTTCGGGCAAAATAAGCGTGCGTAAATGGTCCGTATCGACCAAAAGCTCAGCTTTTCGTGCCTGAGGATTTTGGGATTGATCGCCGCCTAAATCCTCAAGCGACAACAAATCAAATTCGCTCAAATTTTCTTCCCGCAACTCTAACATTGGCTTTCTCGCGGGCGGAGTGTGTGATTTGAGGAAAGAGGCCACAGTTTCCACCACATCCTCCGCATGGCGCACCAAATGCGCCCCATCACGCAGCAAACTATTGGTGCCATCGGCCCGTGGGTCAAGCGGAAAACCGGGAACGGCCATCACATCGCGTCCCTGTTCCCCCGCCAGACGCGCGGTGATGAGAGAGCCGGAGCGCAAATTGGCCTCCACCACCACCACACCTTCGCACAATCCCGATACAATGCGGTTGCGCTTCGGGAAATGCTGCGCAATCGGTTGGGTCCCGAGCGCACATTCCGAAATCACCGCACCGCAAGGCGCGTGAATAATTTGTTGATATAGATCATTATTTTCCCGTGGATAAACCACATCCACCCCACCCGCCACAACGGCCACAGTGCCAAATTCGATGGCGCCCTGATGCGCCGCCGTATCAATCCCGCGCGCGAGGCCGGACACCACTACATAGCCCGCGCGCCCTAAATCCGCGGCCATTTTATGCGCCAGTTTGCGCCCGTTGAGTGAGGCATTGCGCGAGCCCACGAGTGCCACCGCTGCCCTATGCAGGGCCGCAGCATCGCCCAAAACGCTGAGCACTGGCGGCGCATCCTCAAGCGCGGATAACGCCACGGGATACTCCGCATCGCCCGCAAAAATCACACGCCCGTTGAGTGCCGAAAGCCCGTCAAGTTCCTTATGCGCCGCCGCTTCACTGCAGATAGAAATGGATTTGTTTTTGATGATGTGCGGGAGGGCTTTGAGTGCCTCCGCCGCCGTTCCAAACTTTGCCAACAGGCGGTAAAAAGTGATGGGCCCCACCGTCTCCGTACGGCATAAACGCAACCAATCAATTTGTTCGGGCGAATAATTCATGGCGAAGTGATCGAGTCAGCCGAAGCTTTATCTTTTTTCTTAAATGAAATTTTTGGTTCCTGATGATTGAGCAAGCGTTCAATATTGGCGCGATGGCGCATCCATCCCAGTGCCGCAATCAGCCCCACCAGATAGAGTTGTTTAGTGTCACCAAACCACGCCACATAGAGCGGCGCACAGGCCAGAGCAATGAGGGCGGAGAGTGAGGAAATGCGTGTGATCAGCGCGGTAACCAGCCATGTCACACAACACGCAAGCCCAACAGGCCAGCTAAGTGCCAAAAAAGTTCCAAGCGTCGTCGCAACGCCTTTGCCGCCCTTAAACTTCAACCAAACAGGAAAATTATGCCCCAAAACCGCGCCCAGTGCTGCGCCAAAGACAATATGCGCATCATGGAAAAGCCCGGCGATTAAAACCGCCGCGAGCCCCTTGCTGCTATCCAAAATCAAAGTAGCCAAGGCCAACAATTTATTACCCGTGCGCATCACGTTGGTCGCGCCAATATTTCCCGACCCGATTTTGCGAATATCGCCATACCCCGCCATGTAACATAAAACCAGACCAAAGGGAATGGAGCCGAGCAAATATCCGCCCAAAAGCCCCATCAAACCGCCCATTTGAATATGGTTGGCAATGATTTCAAACATGATGATTTCCCGCCAACAAATCCAAAATCGCCATGCGGACGGGGACTCCGTTGGCTCCTTGTGCAAAAATCGCCGATTGATGCGGATCATCGGCAACCTCATCGGCGATTTCAATGCCCCTGTTCATCGGCCCCGGATGCATGACAATCGCATCCTTTTTCGCCAGTTTCAAACGTTCCCGCGTTAGACCAAAGGCATGGAAATACGCAGTGTCATTGGGAATGACGGCACTATCCATGCGTTCCTTTTGAATTCGCAACGGCATCACCACATCACAATCCGTCAACCCGTCTTCTAAACGATCAAACACGCGCACATTGTCCGGCACGCTGCGCGGTTGCAAATTTTGCGGCGCGATCAGGTGAATCTGCGCGCCCAATTTTGTGAGCAAAGCCACATTGGAATTGGCCACGCGACTATGTGCCAGATCACCCACAATCGCCACGCGCAGCCCCGCGATCTTGCCCTTAAATTCCTGAATGGTAAAGGCATCAAGCAAAGCCTGAGAGGGATGTTCACGCCACGAATCACCCGCATTGATCACGGGGCAATCCATAATGCCCGCCACAAAATGCGGCGCGTTATATTCATGGTGCCGCACAATCAATGCATCGGGCGCATAACCGTTCAGATAATGCAGCGTGTCACTAAAGCTCTCCCCCTTTTGCGCGGAGGATATTTTTTCATCCCAATGAAGACATTGCCCGCCCAGACGCAGAACAGCGGTTTCAAAGGATGTCCGTGTCCGCGTGGAATTCTCAACAAAAACACTCATAATCACTTTCTGCCTGAGCGTTTGCGGAACTCTGCCCGATTCTCCGCCCGACTGTGCCGCCAAGGCTTGCTTAAAAAACTTCGCGCGCTCTAAAATCAAGCTCACATCGTCAAACGTCAGCGGGGCAATATCAAGTAAATCAGATACGGATAATTTTTGGGTCATAATCTTTGTGCGATCATCAAGTACTCATGAAGTTTCACCGTTTATCGCCGATTTTGCCGACCTTGTCACGCAAATATTTTGATGCCGATTCAAATCCGCACGCATCATCCTATCACAAAGTTGTTCCAACGTGATGGTTGGGCGCCAGTTGAGCAAGGCAGCTGCCTTTTGTGCATCCCCGATCAACAGGTCAACTTCCGTTGGGCGGAAATAATCTTGGTTACTGCTGATAATGGTCTGGCCGCTCAGGCGGTCGCGGGCAATTTCATCACACCCCGCGCCTAACCATTCCGGATCAAATCCTGCGGCCTGCGCGGCGAGTGTTGCAAAATGCCGCACTGTTTCGCTGCGCCCCGTGGCCAAGACAAACGTATCTGCCTGCTCATGTTGCAGCATTTGCCACATGCCGGCCACATAATCCCCCGCAAAGCCCCAATCGCGCCGCGCATCAAGATTGCCAAGCCGCAGGCAATCCAGCGTGCCGCATTTCACCCTAGCCAGACCATCCGTGATTTTGCGGGTGACAAAATCATGTCCGCGCAGGGGGGATTCATGATTGAATAAAATGCCGCTACTGGCGAAAATGCCATAGGCTTCGCGGTAATGCACGCACATCCAATGCGCATATAATTTGGCGATACCATAAGGGCTGCGCGGATAAAATGCAGTCGATTCGGTTTGCGGAACGGATTGCACCATGCCAAACATTTCAGAGCTGGAGGCCTGATAAAATTTGATTTGGGGGTTGATACTGCGAATAGCTTCAAGAAGGTTGAGCGGCCCCAAAGCGGTCATTTGCGCCGTGCTGGAGGGTTGATCGAATGACACACCGACATAACTTTGCGCCGCGAGATTATAAACCTCATCAGCTTCAGTTTTTTCAATCATGCGATAGGCCGCACCGGCATCGGTGAGGTCATAAGGCACCAAATGCAAATGCGGATGATCACGAATGCCCAGATACTCAATCCGCCAAAAATTGGGTGAGGAAGTGCGGCGATATGTGCCGTAAACTTTGTAATTTTGCTGCAGCAAAAACGCAGCCAAATAGGCTCCGTCTTGGCCCGTAATACCGGTAATGAGTGCGGTTTTCATCTATGACCCATCCATCAAATCTTGATGATCGTCTGTATCCTGAACAGCAGCGACAGAGCCAGCGGCATGGTCCACGACATCACGCAAATGCTGCGCAAAATCTTTGTGCGCGATCAAGAGGGCATCAGGCGTATCAACAATAATCATATCCCTTAACCCCAATACCACCACCGTTTTTTCCTGTCCGTGAATGTAACAATTCGATGTATGATGCACCAACACATCACCCACCACGCGGTTGCCGCAATCGTCCGCCGGAGTGAGTTCCGCCATCGCGTTCCATGACCCGATATCGCGCCACCCCATGTGCGCCACGACCACCGAAAGTTTTTGCGATTTTTCAAGTATAGCGTAATCAATCGAAATGCTCGGGATTTGTGCAAAATCAGCCGCAGCAATTTTAATGATGTCATGATTATTTTTCTGCGCTTTTTGATACGTGTTTTGCTGCGTTTCCTGATATTTTTCCTGATGCTTTTGCGCCCGTAAATATGCTGCACGAACGGGGCCAACCAAATAGGGCGCATGGCTTTCAAATTCGGCAATAATCACATCGGCGCGCGCGCAAATAATCCCCGCATTCCAAACATATCGGCCACATGCCACATAATCATTTGCCACATCTTGGGATGGTTTTTCAACGAATCGTTTGACCTCTTCTCCTTCATATTCGATATAGCCAAACCCTGTGTCCGCATGATGCGGATGAATACCCAGGATCGCCACACGACCTGTTTGCGCCATGGTTTGCGCCTTTGATACCGCCTGTGCAAATTCCCCCTTATCCTCAATCACATGATCCGCCGGCAGAGCAAGGAGAACAGCCCCCGCCCCCACATGATCAAGATAATAAAAAGCCGCGAGCAGAAGGGCCGCCGCCGTATTGCGCCCCACCGGTTCCAGAATAAAATGATGATCAATCGGCGTTGGGTTGGGGTTCGGGGTGGCGGCATTTTTGAGCTCACAAGACTCTTGTTCTTGATCTGCTTCTTGGGCCGCGCGATATTCCTCTAAACTCAGGGCATAAAGATCACGATGCGTAAGGGTTAAGATCCGCCGCACATGGGCCAAGTTGCGCGCGCGGTGGTAAGTTTTTTGCAAACAGGTTTGACCGTCAGGAAGGGGTAAAAACGGCTTCGGATGATCCTTTTGCGAGAGCGGCCACAGCCGCGCCCCCACGCCGCCCGATAAAATCACCGGAAATAATTCAACCTGATCATTCATATAAATTTACGTCATATTATTTGGTCGCGGCAAATTTAATGTCCTTAAATTTATCCATCGTATCATTCAAATGCCACGCATTACGCGCCATAAACACCGGATCAGAGTCATGATCATCGGCAATCGCGCTGCGGTTGGCATCAAGGAAATTTTTCAGTTTTGCTGCATCATCGCATATCACCCAACGCGCCGTATATAGGCTCACCGGTTCAAACTTCACGGGCAAATTATATTCGGTGCGGATACGGTCGGCCAACACGTCAAATTGCAGCATACCCACTACACCCACAATCCAATTATTATCAATGCGTTGGCGGAAAACCCTGGCCACGCCCTCTTCGGCCAATTGTTGCAGGGCATTACCCAAATGCTTGGCTTTCAAAGGGTCTTCGGCCGAGATACGTTGCAAATATTCGGGCGCGAAGGAGGGAATGCCGGTGAATTTGAGCATCTCCCCTTCGGTCAACACATCCCCGATGCGCAAATTGCCATGGTTGGGGATGCCGATAATATCGCCGCCCACCGCTTCGTCCACCATCTCACGTTCTTGCGCAAAAAACATCAGTGGCGAATGAATAACCATTTGTTTGCCCGACCGTGTATGAAATAATTTCATACCGCGTTTAAACGTCCCCGAACATAGCCGCGTAAAGGCAATGCGGTCGCGGTGTTTGGGGTCCATATTGGCCTGAATTTTAAAGACAAATCCCGTGACTTTGTCCTCCGTCGGGGTCACCACGCGCTCAGCTGTTTTCTGCGCACGCGGGGCGGGGGCAAAGCTCCCGATCCCTTCCAGCAATTCGCGCACGCCAAAATTATTAACAGCCGAGCCGAAAAATACCGGGGTCATATGGCCGCCCAAATAAGATTCCACATCAAAGGGCGGGCACACGCCGCGTATCATCTCAACATCTTCGCGTAACTTTGCGGCCTGATCATAGTCAAGCTTTTCATCAATTTGGGCATCTTCCAACCCGCTACAGGTGATGCTTTCGCCCACTGATTCGCCCTTGCTGCGGTCAAATAACACCAATTGATCTTTGAGCAAGTCATAACAACCGCGAAACTCGCGCCCCATACCAATCGGCCAGCTCGCGGGGGTGACCTCCATTTGCAACCGATCTTCGATTTCATCCATTAATGCAAAAGGATCAAGTGCCTCACGGTCCATTTTGTTGATAAAGGTGATGATTGGAATATTACGCAGCCGGCAGACCTCAAAGAGTTTAAGCGTCTGTGTTTCAATCCCTTTTGCCGCATCCAGCACCATAACGGCACTATCAACAGCCGTGAGGGTTCGATACGTGTCCTCAGAAAAATCTTCGTGGCCTGGAGTATCCAGCAAATTATAGGTGAGGTTTTGATAGTTGAAGGTCATCACCGACGATGCCACGGAAATTCCGCGCTCTTGCTCCACCTTCATCCAATCTGACCTTGCGCGGCGGCGGTCGCCCCTGGCCTTCACCATTCCGGCCAACTGAATGGCACCTCCGAACAGCAAAAGTTTTTCTGTGAGGGTCGTTTTCCCTGCATCGGGGTGCGCGATAATCGCAAAGGTGCGGCGTTGGTCAACTGGGTTCATAGGTAACTCATATATTTCTTTGTTCTATGGCTTAATGCGTTGTCGCGCCCCCGCTCAATACCTGTTTACTCTTTTTCCGAACCGGGAGCCAGCGTGACGCGCAACCCGTCGAGGGCTTCGGACATTAAAATTTGACAGGACAAGCGCGAATTGGACTCCACCCCCACCGCATCATCCATCAAGCGATCTTGTTCATCATCGCTTTTGGGGTAAAGCCGATCCAGCCATTCATCGGCCGCGTACACATGGCACGTCCCACACAGGCAACACCCACCGCATTCCGCCTTAATCGGCAGTCCGTAATCACGGATAATTTCCATCACTCGCCATCCTTCAATGGCTTCCAATTCATGCTCTACACCCGAAAAATCAGTCACAAATAATTTCATTTTCTTATGCCTTTAATTTTGTGCCGTTTTACCGCTGCACATTTATTTTTTTATACTCATTGATGGGAAATCGTCAAATGTGTCTTTTGCGCGCGGTAAAAATCCACGCATCGCCCAGGCAAATCCCGCCGTCCAGATCAGGGCAATCAAAATCTCGGTAAAGGATTGCAACCCAATCGTTAAAAATCGTGCGATTTGAATATTCATCGGGGTGACATCATTTCCATCAATGATCGCAGTGTCCCCACCGCCAAGAATCGTAAAGATCAATCGCACAGCCATCATCATCACAAACGAAGCCGGTGCCATACAGCAGAAAAATAGCACGATATAGCGCAACGAGCTCATAAATCCGCGCACCTGATACAAATAATCACGAAGCGGATAAAGCACCGCAAACGGGATATATAGCCAAACCAGCCGGAACGACCAAACAGCCGCACCAATCAGCCCACCTCCCGCAACCAGCGTTAGAAATGATGAGAGAGGCGATAAATTTGTTGCCGGGGCAGCTTGAGAAATATCAGTTAACGTTTCATCTCCCGCTATCGGAATCGCCAATACGGTATTGATAAGAAAAACCAAGATATAGGATATAAGTCCGAACAAAACATACACCAAGACTGATGCCAAAATCCCACGCGCACGCCACATCATAAAGCCCATGGCCTTTTTCTTATCTATGCTGCCCTGGCGCACCATAAATGTCATGTGAGTCATTGTGGTGGGCCAACGTTCATTTAACAACAAGGTTCTGGTATATTGCGCCAGCATCCACCCCATGGCGCATAGTGATGGTAGCATCACCAGCCCCTGTTTTAAGTACTCCTCCTGATACTCCATCGCCATTACCGCCACAATGGATGCCAGCTTAATCAGAAAGGGAACGAGTGCCAATTTCATCAAATAGGCACGGTCCTTCCACACGCGGAAGTGCCCATATCCGGCCGCATCCATGATGTTAAAATCAGATGATTTGCTGCGCAGCATATCAGGCATTTTGTATTGTGCCCGCCGTTTGCCCCTGAAGGCCGCTACCCTTGGGAACGGAGGATCGAGGCGGATCAGAGGATGTGTCATCATCGCTATCGCGCAAAATGGCTTCCCCGCGCAATAACGCCCGAATTTCATCACCTGTCAGCAATTCATATTCCAGCAAAGCCTTAGCCAGCACGTGCAGATCATTGATTTTATCATTTAAAATTTGGGTGGCGCGGGAATAGGCTTCTTCGACAATTCTGCGAATCTCGCTATCCACAATTGATGCCGTCGCATCGGACATATTTTTGGTTTGTGATACGGAATGACCAAGGAAAACTTCCTCTTGGTTGCTGGCATATCTCAACGGCCCCAATTTATCGCTCATACCCCATTCGGTGACCATGCGGCGCGCAATTTCTGTGGCCATTTGAATATCGCTCGAGGCACCGGTGGTAACTTTTTCCGCCCCGAAAATCAATTCCTCGGCAATGCGACCGCCCATGGCCACGGTTAAATCGGCTTCTAACTTCGCCTTCGACATCGACACACGGTCACCTTCGGGTAGGCGCATCACCATCCCCAAAGCCCGCCCGCGCGGCACAATTGTGGCCTTATGAATCGGGTCTGACTCGGGCTCATTGAGGGCAATGATCGCGTGTCCTGCCTCATGATAGGCCGTCAATTTTTTCTCAGCATCCGTCATCGCCATGGAACGACGCTCGGCCCCCATCATCACCTTATCCTTGGCGGATTCGAAATCATCCATGCCCACCACACGCTTGTTTTTCCGCGCGGCCAACAGAGCCGCTTCATTGACCAAATTCGCAAGATCAGCCCCAGAAAATCCGGGCGTTCCGCGTGCAATCACCATTGCATCCACCGTACTGGCCAGGGGTACTTTTTTCATGTGGACCTTCAAAATCTTCTCACGACCCTTCACATCCGGATTGGGGATGACAACCTGACGGTCAAAGCGTCCAGGGCGCAACAGCGCATGATCCAGCACATCGGGGCGGTTGGTGGCCGCAATAATAATTACGCCCTCATTGGCTTCAAACCCGTCCATTTCCACCAATAATTGATTGAGTGTTTGTTCACGTTCATCATTCCCGCCGCCAAGACCTGCGCCGCGATGACGCCCCACCGCATCAATCTCATCAATAAAAATAATGCAAGGCGCGTTTTTCTTGGCTTGTTCGAACATATCACGCACACGACTTGCCCCAACCCCAACAAACATTTCAACGAAATCAGAACCAGATATGGTGAAAAACGGCACATTGGCTTCGCCCGCCACGGCGCGCGCGATCAGGGTTTTACCAGTTCCCGGGGGACCAACCAACAATGCGCCCTTGGGAATTTTTCCGCCTAATCGTTGGAATTTTTGCGGATCTTTGAGGAATTCCACCACTTCAGAGAGTTCTTCTTTGGCTTCATCAATTCCCGCAACATCATCAAAGGTCACACGCCCCTGTTTTTCAGTGAGCATGCGCGCGCGAGATTTGCCAAACCCTAGGGCTCCACCACCCTTGCCCTGCATCTGGCGCATAAAGAAAATCCAAACGCCAATCAACAAAAGCATGGGGAACCAAGACAGCAGAAGCCCCAGAATTGATACTTTCTCACCACTTTCCGGCTCGGCTTTAATCTTAACGCCAGTTCCGTCCAATCGTTCCACCACATTTTCGCCCATGGGAATAAAGCTGTAAAACTCTTTATTGCCACCGCTATAATGGCCGGAAAGGTTCTGCCCCTCAATCACCACATCAGCAATGCTGCCTTTTTTAGCCGCCGCCATAAAATCACTATAGGCCAGCGTGTCCGCGGTTTTGCCGTGCATTGCCTTAGAGTTCTGGAAGACGTTAAACAAAAACGCCAAGGTCAAGCCAATCGCCAACCAAAATAATAAATTACGATTCATATCTTGTTCCGTAGTCAGTTAAAAACAAATCCATACCATTAAATAGCGTTATATAACAGCTATTCAATCTCCCTCTGCGCAATCTCATCAAATTTTACAAAGAGTTGTAAATAAACACGCCCGCAGAGTTAGAGGTTGTAAACAAACTCTTATAAGAAATCACATTATTCTATATATGCGGCCCTCTTTCAAGTGCAATGATTCACTGATATTCTTTTTCCTTAAAAAACAAAAGGCTCGCCGCTGGCAAAAAACACGCATAGATTGCGTTTTTTGCTTTTTAAGGTTGCAGTTTTTTTGAGCACCTATTATATTAAGTTGTAAGTCAAATGGCCGCCCACACTTTCACAATGACCTTGCAGGTCGTTAAACTGCGTAACGAATGCTGCGTAATATCATCTTTGGGGAACGATCTTTTTTTTATTTCTGTTTTTGGGCCATCACGATTGAACGCAGAACTGAGAAAGTATTTTGGAAATGAGATCATGAAATGACAAAATCTAATGCGCTAGAAGACTCAAAAACATTCACCGAGAAACAGCTGCGATCGATATTGGACAATACGGTTGACGGGATGATTGTGA
>JBDHTT010000003.1:0-53783 GCA_039808785.1 Alphaproteobacteria bacterium | reverse complement strand
CAAGCGAAGCTGCGACATTAAGAGAGCTTAGAATCATGACATCATTTTACTTCACCACCACGACCAAATCGGGGCAATCTTATGATCTGCATCTTGAGAGCTGGGGCGATGAACACACGGATGAGCACGCGAAACAGCCGCCCTTATTTTGCGTGCATGGCCTCACCGGCACCACACAGGATTTTGCCTATCTGGGCCGCTATATGGCGCAGCATTCATCGCGGCGCGTGATCGCAATTGATATGCCGGGGCGTGGCCGCAGCGCATGGTTTGATGACCCGCAGGATTATTGTTTCGCGCAATATTTAAAAGATATTCATGCGGCCTTTGACAGCGTCGGCATTTCAGCTCAAAGTCCTTGTGATTGGCTCGGTGTCTCAATGGGGGGACTGTTGGGGTTTCATATGGCGGCCGGATCCGCGCGCATTCGCAAATTAATCCTCTCCGACATTGGCCCCGATGTTCCGCAGGCCGACCTTGATTTTATCGCCATGGTGATCAAAATGAATGTGGCTTACACGCGAATTGAAGACGCCGTACCGATTATGAAGAGATTTCTTGGCACCGCTTATTCCCGCGGCGCGATGAATGAGGAAATGTGGACTCACTTCGCCAAAACTTCATTAAAACTTGACCCTGCGACGGGTAAATATGTCCGCAATTTTGATCCAAAAATTGTAGAGGTTTTTGAAACTCACCCATTGGGGAGTGAGAATTTATGGCATTGTTGGGACCGTATCACCCAACCGGTTTTGACACTGCGCGGGGCTCTCTCAAGTCTATTCCCACTCAAAATTTTGGAGGAAATGCAACGCCGCAAAACCGGTGCGCCCATGGATGCGGTCACCTTTGATGATTGCGGGCATGTGCCCTCACTCTACCCCGATCACCAGATTAAGCCGATTGCGGAGTGGTTGGATCGTCAGCTCTTTCAACGGGCGGGATCACACGCACCACGGTGATTTGGTTGCGTTGCTTACGCACAATTTCAAAGTCAAAATCATAAAAGCGGAATTTTTGCCCCGGCCCGGGAATCTCGCGCGTCTCATAGAGCAAGAGCCCGGCAATCGTGGTGTAATGTTCATCGGGCAAATCCCAATCCAATTCACGGCGCAAATCCCTGATCGTGACATCGCCATTCACCAGATATGACCCGTTCGGTTGGGCGCGCACACCGGTGATATGCATGTCATGTTCATCACTGATTTCGCCGACAATTTCCTCTAAAATATCTTCTAACGTCACAATTCCTTGGAATGAACCATACTCATCGACGATAAAGGCGAAATGCTCGCCGCGGGAACGAAAGGCCTGCAGCTGATCATATAAAATCGTAGTGGATGGAATAAACCACGGGGCATTGGCAATTTCTTCCAGTTTTATCAGGTTAATATTCCCCCCTGCGGCTTTCAATTCGCGCATCAACCATTTGGTATGCAACACCCCCACAATATTATCGGGCGTTTCGCGATAGAGCGGAATGCGCGAATAGGGGCACCGCATAATTTCATCAACCAATTTTTGGATTGGCTCGCTCACGTCAATCATCAACACATTTTTGCGGTGGATCATCACCTCTTCGACCGTCACATCAGCCAGATCAAGGATGGAGCGCAACATCGCACGTTGTTTTTGTACCTCGGCTTCGGGGCCGGTGTGCATATCAATCACGCCGCGCAGAATCTCCATATGTGATCCGGCATAGCTTTTTGAAATATCCGCCCCCATCATCTTGAGAACCATCCGCACAATCCGCGTGATAATTGCCGTGATGGGGCCAAAAATAAAGATAAAGCCGAGCACAAAAGGCGCCACAAATCTTGACATTTTATCGGCATGATTCACGGCATAGGTTTTGGGTAAAACCTCTGAAAACAACACCACCAAAACCGTCATAATGGCCGAAGCATAAAATACCCCTGACTCCCCAAAGACTGTGATAAAGGCTCCCGCTGCCAGCGAAGAAGCCAAAATATTCACAATATTATTACCGAGCAGCAACGCTCCAATCATAGTTTCCTTATCATCAAGGATCTTGTTGACCATCTTGGCGCGTTTATTGCCCTCTTTTTCCGCCGCATGCATGCGCACGGAGGACGCCGCAGTGAGCGCAGTTTCTGAACCAGAGAAAAAAGCCGACAATAGTAATAAAACCACAATCACTAAAACAGTGATGATCAAAGCCGTTGTCATCTTAAGCGTCCATCCGCCCCATGTTTATTGAGTTCTCAAGGATGCCCCGCACGACATCCTCGGGCACCGCCGGATCAATCTCAGCATCCCCAATATGATTTAGGATAATAAATTTCAACCCATGAACATCGGCCTTTTTATCCTTACGCATCAAATCCAAAAGATGTGCAGCGGCAATAGGTGTTTTAAATTTGATCTGCGCAATCTCGCTCATCATGCCTATCGATTTGATATGATGCTCAATACGTGCAGCATCCTCGGACGATAAATGTCCCAATTGATAAGAGAGGCGCACAGCTAAAACCAGACCGATAGAAACCCCCTCCCCATGCAGCAAAGTTCCGTCATAACCCGCAGCTGCCTCCAACGCATGACCGAACGTATGGCCTAAATTAAGCAATGCCCGTTGGCCGCTTTCCTCACGTTCATCCATACGCACAATTTCGGCCTTCATATGGCAGCTAGTTTCCACCGCACGAGTCAAAGCCGCCACATCGCCATCCATGACATTTTGCCCGTTTCCTTCCAGCCATTCAAAAAACTCAGCATCCCCCAAAAGTCCGTACTTAAGGATTTCGGCATAACCCGCAAGCCATTCGCGTTTGGGTAAAGTTATTAAACTTTCCAGATCAATCACCACCGTGCGCGGTTGATAAAACGCACCAACCATGTTTTTGGCGGATTGTGAATTAATTCCTGTTTTCCCACCCACTGAGCTATCAACTTGCGAAAGCAATGTGGTCGGAATTTGTACAAACGGCACGCCGCGTAGGATGGTGGCTGCGGCAAACCCCGCTAGATCTCCAATCACACCGCCACCCACTCCAAACACCACCGAATCACGCTTGATGTTATTATCAATCATCCATTCAACCACAGCCTGATACCGGTCAAAAGACTTTGTCTGCTCACCGGGCGGCAGCTCCATCATCGTCACCGACTTCATATAAGGACGCAATTTTTCTTGTAACCCGTCGGCCAAGCGTTCGCGGACGTTATAATCGGTTAAAATAAAAGCGTTTTTCCCCTGAAGATCATGAGAAAGCCATAAATCAGGCTGCTTCAACAATCCTGAGCCGATAAAAATCGGGTAACTGCGTTCCTCCAAAGATACGGTCAAACAAAGCGCATTAGGTGGATTATCAATGCCCTCATTTTTGGGAGCATGCATATAAAGATATTCCCGAATTTGCAGCAAACACCTTGAGACGATTTGCTGGGGTGATAAACCATCATCTAAAACATGAATATGGGCCTGACCATAGGCCAATTTACGTTTCTCAAGCAAATTTTTCAAGACATCGTCCGCATTTCCATGCTTAAGCAATGGACGATCTGTTCCCTTGGTACGATCCACCAATACCTGCACTGGTGCATCCAGCCACACACATAGGCCGCGATCCTTAATCGCCTGCGCCGTTTCAGGGATTGTAATTCCCCCTCCACCTGAGGATATGATACACGGCCCCGCCGCCAGCAAATGTCGAATGGTGGTGCGTTCAATTTCTCGAAAGGCAGGTTCCCCATCTTCCGAAAAAATATCGGAGATGGACTTACCAACATTACGAACAATCTCATCATCCGAATCATAAAACGGCCAGCCGAGCGTTGTAGCCAATAATCGTCCAACGGTTGTTTTTCCCGCCCCCATCATCCCGACCAAAACAATCGGGCGGCGCAATAATTTTTTGACTTCGTCACGGCAATGTTCAATTTCAATCATAATAAATATGCTTTTAAATGAAAAAACCCTCTTCATAAAGAGAATTTCTCAGCTATAGTGTATTTATTAGAATTTAAATCGGCAAGGAGCAGATTCATGAAATTGGTAAAATTTCTTTTGGCCATAATTTTGTTGTTAATCATTGGTGGGATTTTATATTTGGGTATGTCCGATGCGAAAATTAAACAAAAGCCAGTGACCGTTGACTATAAAGGATCAGCGGTTGATCAACCTGCGACCTCGTCACCTCCCCCACCGCAGCCGCAGTCAGAAACCCAACCACTAACACCAATGCCCGAAGATACACCTTCATCCAAAGCGAATACGGCCCCACCCCCCCATAGCCCAGACGAATAAGCTTTTTGATGTAAGGATTTAGATAGATAATGCGTTTAAATTTTCCCAAAAACTTGTCCCTAATTGCTTCGACATCCGCACTCACACTCATGGTGTATCTTGGTGCCGGGGCTTTTGCGACTTCCCCCTCACATAAAATTTTCTCTATTTCATCAGCCTGGGCCGCGCAGGAAAAACAGGAAAAATCCGCGAAAACTTCAGAGTCGTTTCAAAAACTCCAAGAAGAAATTTTGGAACCGGATAGCTCAGAAGCGGACAAAAAAACCAATGAGCAAAACAGCGAAAAAGATTCTGAAAAAAACGGACAGAGCGGAGATTTACCGCTTTCCGAGCCTGCCGATCCATCTAAAGACCTACAAAATCAAACTGACAACAGCGAAAAACCAAATATTACCGAGTCCTCTGCGCCCGCCTTTCAACCAACCACGATTCTCCCCAGCAAAATCAAACCAGTTCATGACAGTGGGGGCGAGGACAGTCTGTCACGTGCGGCTGCACCTATTAAATCTGCCACACAAACAAATGATTCAGGCAGCGTTGATTCTACTCAATCTTTGGGGCTTCTCACACTACCATCTGCTGAAGATGCGCATTTTGGTGATGCTTGGGATAAACTAAAATCCAAAGAAACCATCAAAAAATTTTCGCAAATTGATGCCAATAAATCGTCCCCGGAAGAGGCCCAAAACACCATTGCCGTGCTTTCAAGATTCGTTCCATCAGACATAAAAGAAGAAAAAACCCCTTCCAAAAATTCTACCGAACTTTACAATGTGCGGCTTAAAAAATTGCTTGAGTTTGGGGAATTTGAAAAAATTACTCAACTGTATAAAATGAACAACTCTGCCCCCCCTAGCAGCGATGCACTCTATGCCGGCGTGGTTTCCATGCTTGCAACGGGGGATCAAGCGTTGGCATGCCTTGAATATAAGGCTGGAAATCCTGAATTCAAACAATCCCCCGCCTTATTTTGGGGGCATATGGGTGTGTTTTGCAACATATTGGTAAGTCCAGCAGCAAATGCACCAAATACAGATCCTAATACGAAATCAGATAACACCAAAGGCCAAAAACATAAAAATACCTCCAAATCAAACCCTCATACAACTGCGCCTCCAACACAAAATCCTGATGGACTCATGGATTCCGTTAAGTTGGCACAATTGGAAGCTCGTAAAAAATGGCTGAATGCTGCACGTCTCTATCTTACAGCCACCAATCAGAATACACCGAATTCTCTTCCTACAACCCTTACTAAATTAAATGATACCGATCCGCTGACTTTGCTGGCATGGGGTGGCACCGGCATGCTGACACCTCTTCTTAAGCCACCGGGAGGCACATCATCTCCTGTTTCCCAGACGTTGCCGCTTTCTGATTTAACACGTCTTTCTGCATTACTTTTGTTGCATTCAGGCATTGAAGATCCCGTTATTTTACAGGCTCTGCGTGATATGCAGACCAAAGAAAAACCTGAAGAGGAAACAAACTTTGAACAAAAAAGCGGTTTATAATCCCGGCTTGCCCTTGGTGGTTGAATATTCAAAATGCTGGACATGTGCGGGGTCAATCCGGGACTTGATATGATGCGCGGCCTGCGCACATTCCGCAAAACCGGTGAGGATGAGTTTAAGTTTGTGCGGATATGTGGCAATATCCCCCACCGCATAAATGCCGGGTTGCGAGGTTTGCGCCGTGAGGGGATCGATCTGAATAGTGTGATGATCAAGTGCCAATCCCCACTCCGCAATCGGCCCCAATTGAGCGGTGAGGCCGAAAAACGCCAATAGGTCATCGCAAGGGAGGCTCCGCAGCTCCCCTGCCAAATTATCAATGATGACGGAGTTCAGCTGACCATTTTCCCCGACCAACCCATGCAATTGCGCGGGCGCATGAAGTATGATTTTGCCCGCATCAATCAAGCCGTGCAGCTTTGTTAAGGACGCTTCGGCTGCGCGAAACTTCTCCCGCCGATGAATCAGTGCCACGGATTTGGCCTGATCACACAACGCAATCGCCCAATCAATCGCCGAATCACCGCCCCCCGCAATGACAATATGTTTCCCCGCAAATTGCGCGCGGTTACGCACGGCGTAAAAGACTGATTGCCCTTCATAATCTTCAATATTTGCCAATGGCGGACGATTGGGGCCAAACGCACCGCCCCCCGCTGCAATGATAATGGAATGCGCCCGTACCTGCAAACCCTTTGCGGTGGTAAGGGTGAAATTCCCCTGTTCCCCGCTGATGCCCACCACCTGTTGGTTCAGATGATAATGGGGGGCAAAGGGGGCGGCCTGAGCCTCTAACCGATCAATCAATTCGCCGGCGGCAATTTCAGGAAAGGCGGGAATATCATAGATCGGTTTTTCGGGATAGAGCGCGCAGCATTGCCCGCCAATATGGTTGAGCGAGTCAAACACATGGCATTTTAACCCCAACATGCCGCATTGAAACACGGTAAAAAGCCCCGCAGGACCCGCCCCAATCACGGCAATATCGGTGGTTATCTTGCTCATACATGCCACCCGTTCATTTGTTTAACTCGCGCGCGACTGGGTTTGCGGTGACTGGGTTTGCGGCTTATGCGGCTGCGATTTTTGTTGTTCCATCAACTCCACAAACCGGTCAAAGAGGTAATGGCTATCCATCGGACCGGGGGAGGCTTCGGGGTGATATTGCACGCTAAAGGCCGGGTGATTGAGTGCGCGCAGCCCTTCATTGGTTTGATCAAACAGGCTGATATGCGTGATTTCAACATCATGTGGCAAAGTTTCGGCCAGAACCTGAAACCCATGATTTTGTGAAGTAATTTCCACGCGGCCCGTCGCCAGATCCTTAACCGGGTGATTGGCCCCGCGATGCCCCAGCTCCATCTTCGCAGTCTTCCCGCCAAGTGCAATCGCCAACATCTGATGCCCCAAACAAATGCCGAAAATCGGAATATTTTTATCCAACAGGGTGCGAATGGTCGGCACCGCATAAACCCCTGTGGCCGCCGGGTCGCCCGGTCCATTGCTCAGGAACACCCCATCGGGCTTGAGTGCCAGAATCTCCTCCGCACTCGTTTTGCCAGGTACAACCGTGACCCGGCATCCGCTGGCCGCGAGACACCTCAAAATATTGCGCTTGGCACCGAAATCCATCGCCACCACATGATGACGCGGCGCATCTTGACGGCCATATCCGCCTGTCTCACCATCCAAATGCCACAAAGTTTCATCCCATTCATAACGCTGGGTACAGCTGACTTCCTTAGCCAGATCAAGCCCGTCAAGCCCCGACCAATCGCGCGCCATTGCCCGCAGCAACGCCAGATCAAATTTTCCCTGATAATTGACCGCCATCACACCCTTAGGTGCGCCGTGGTCCCGAATGCGTCGGGTGAGTGCGCGTGTATCAACCCCGCAAATCCCCGGAATTCCATGCTGTTTCAACCATTGATCAAGGGCTCCGGCCGCACGCCAATTGGATGGTTGCGTGATATCTTGCGCCGTGATCATGCCACGCGCCACGGGGGTCACGGTTTCAATATCCTGATGATTCACGCCCACATTCCCGATATGGGGAAAGGTAAAATTGATGATCTGTCCGGCATAGCTCGGGTCGGTTAAAATTTCCTGATACCCCGTCATAGATGTGTTAAAACATATCTCACCCACCTGCACGCCTTCGGCACCAAAGCCCTTACCCCAAAAGACTTCACCGCTATCGAGCACGATCACTGCACTCGCCAATTTCGGCTGTGCGTTTTGGTCTTGAGAAAGGGGGGCGTTTTCGGGTATAGATGACATGTCCGGTGCTCTTGGTCTAAAAATTTTTCACTGAGGGGCACTAGAAGAGAATTCTATAGATAATATCGCCGGTAAATACAACATAAAAGCTTGGGAAAGATCATAAAAATGTCTGCTATTCGTGAAAATTTAAGCCAAACACTCAAAACCGCTATGAAAGCAAAGGATGAAAACACCCTCACCACCGTGCGCATGATTATTTCCAAGATGAAAGAACGGGATATTGAGGCACGGGTGAGCGGCAATATGAACGGAATTCCTGATCCTGAATTGCTCTCACTGATGCAGGGCATGATCAAACAACGCCAAGAATCAGCCAAAATGTATCGTGATGGCGGGCGGCCCGAATTGGCGGATAAGGAAGATGCAGAAATCAAGATTATTGAGCAATTCTTACCCGCGCAGATGAATGATGATGAAATCGCCGATGTCATTGCCGGGATTATTGCCAAAACTGGCGCGGCGGGGGTCAAAGATATGGGCAAAATCATGGCGGAACTAAAGGCCAATTATGCCGGGCAACTCGATATGGCCAAAGCCGGCGCCGTCGTGAAACAAAAATTGGCGGGATAAGTTATATTTAAAAAAATTCATGAAAAAACTTTACCTCACGATTGACGACAGCCCATCACCTTATACCAACCAATTGGTGGATTATTTGGTGAGTAGAAATATTCCGGCCATTCTTTTTGCTCGCGGGGATATGATGGCACAGCACGGGACTGCGTCCATTACTCGCGCCATTGAGAAAGGCTTTTTGATCGGCAATCATTCCTATGCGCATGAGCGCACCTCGGATATCGGATTTGATGAGCAAGTCCGGCAAATCGAAGTCACACAGAAATTGATCGACCGCGCCCATCATGACGCCGGCGTTTCAAACTATGCGCGTTATTTTCGTTTTCCCCATCTGGACCGCGGCACAACCAATGTCCATCCGATTGATTTTAACACGGTGAATGAGACAGACCGCCAAATGGTGATGGATATGTTCCACATCGGGTTGCGTCCGGAAAAAGCTGACGCGCCCAGCCCCGCACAACTTAAGTTAAAACAAAATCTTCAAGATTGGCTACGGCAAAATGACTACCAGAAACTACCGACCCCAGAGGTTAGTTTTCCGTGGTGGCGAGAATCAGAGCTGGGGGATGCCATAGACACACTGATCACCTTTTCAGCCTGTGATTGGATGCTTAACCCACGGCACATAGGAAAATGGCCCTATCGCACGATTTCCGATCTTTACGGTCATCTTGACCGCGACCAAGCAATGCAAAGTACAGAGAGCGCAAATATCGTTTTAATGCACGATGACCGCGAGAATTTATTGACAATTACCGAAAATCTGATAGATCATGTGCTCAAGAAAAACTTTACATTTTTGCAATTTCAGGAGAATTGAATGGGTGAACGGACTCTGGTTTACGTGATTGCCGATTATGGTGATTTGCATGATTTGGCATTTGCTGAGGTTACGCAAAAACTCTATACGGAACTTCAGGGACTCTCCTTCGACATTCAAAACTATGCCGTTCCGGCTTTTGATACGTACGCAACCGGCTTTGCCTTGGCGCAAACGGCACTGAATTCTAAATTGGGTAATCAGCAAAAATTCTTTGTCAACACTGCTCCACGCAAGGATGATTTAACTCCACGAGTTAAAAATTCGGGCGAAGGCTTCGCCTATGCCAAACTTTACAACGGCATTGAAATTTGTGCGGTCAATAGCGGCCATTCACTCTCGTTCGTCAAAGATGCTGCGGTTGAAATCCGGCAGGTGAAATGCGATACGGATGGATCCCAATTCCGTTCCCGCGATATTTTTCCGATTGCATTTGGTAAAATTTTGCGCGGCGACTATTCAATTTTGGGCGGTGATATTCGTGACTCTGTCCCAGATTTTCCAAAAGATATTGTCTGCTACACAGATGGCTACGGCAATATGAAAACATCAATTGACCCAACCACGTTTAAGAATGTGCAAAATAAGCATTTGATTTTGGATATTAACGGGCGGCAATCCATTGCCCGCGCCGGGTCCGGAATTTTTGGTGTGGCGGATGGAGAATTTTGTGTTTCTCAAGGCTCCGCGGGCTGGACATACCCAGACGGACGTACCGTGAAATTTACCGAAATCGTCAAACGCGGTGGCAATGCCGCCAAAGTCTTTGGCAAACCCCCCGGCGGCCTCCCGATCAAATGGCGCGTGGTGGATTAATTTTTTCGGTTTTTCATGGCACAATTTTGATTTGGATAACTCTCCAAAATAATTAATTTTGTGGACATGTGCGTGGGATGCCACCAAATCACTTGATTTTCGCCGATAAAATAGCGATGATCGCCTATGTCCGCCAAAATTATCACCATTGCCCAACATAAGGGGGGAGCCGGGAAGACGACGCTCACGGCGCAACTTGCGGCCTCGCTTGACCATGCGGGTTTTAAAGTTCTGGCAGTGGATGTGGATCCTCAAGGCTCTCTGACCGAATGGCACAAAATGCGGTCCCAAACTTTGGGGCGAAAAAATAAGATCACCCTATTCCAAACTCAGGGGTGGAAGTTGGTGAGGGAATTGCCGCGCATCCAACGCGAATTTGATTTTGTTCTCATTGACACTCCTCCGCATGCGGAAAGTGAGAGCAGTATAGCCATACGTCTTAGTGACCTTGTCCTGATGCCAATGCAGCCCTCGCCGCTTGATGTGTGGGCATGCGCCCCCACCATTAAAATTATCATGCAGGAGAAAAAGCCGCTGATGCTGGTGATGAATCGCTTGCCCCCCAAATCGAAACTGAACGATACTATCAAAGAAAAATTGGGCAGCATGAATATTCAGCTGGCAAAAACTTCTCTTGGCAACCGTGTTAATTTTGCTTCATCAATGCTCCAAGGGTTGGGAGTGATTGAATTTGAACCGCGTGGCAGTGCTGCCGATGAAATCAAAGCTCTATTAAAAGAAATTAGACGCCACAAAGAGCTTAAAAAATAAACGAAAAATATCAAAAAAACGAAGTTAAGAGGTTAATCTGATGACGGGACATGAAAATTTAGAATCGCGTTATTTGAAATCTGGCCTTAAAATAACCGGGCAACGACGGACCATCATTAAAATCTTGGATGAGGGAAGCGACCACCCCTCGGTTGAAACTGTTTATGCCCGCGCGCGGCAAATAGATCCCTCCATCAGCCTTGCAACCGTTTACAGAACGTTGAGTTTGCTAGAGGAAATGGACCTGATCATCAAGCGTGATTTCAACGACTCTTTTGCTCGATATGACACAAATGTTGATCATCATCATCACTTGATAGATATGGAGAATGGGGAAGTCATTGAGTTTAAAAATGACGAGCTTGAGGCGCTGAAGATTAAAATTGCACATGAATTGGGCTATGATTTGCTGGATCATCGTTTAGAGCTATATGGTCGAAAACACAAAAATTAGTTGCATCCATGTCTTTGTTTGAACTGCCCTTATCGCTTTGGCTGGATGCTCGGTTGCGCACGCTGAACGAGCGGGGACAAGCCTATTATGTTTTACACAAAGGCGCCTATGACGGGGCGGCCGTCCTGCTTAAAATCAATCTCCTTAATGGAACTTCAAAGCTTTTAACCCTTATGCGTGTTGATGGTAATCAACTCGTCTGGTCGCCAGTTTTGCGTGATGAAATTATGGACGACCCCCCCATTTCGGCCTATATAACCCGCGCCATGCAACGTGATCCGGATGTGTGGGTGGTGGAAATAGAGGATCGCCGCGGCTGCAATCCTTTTGAATTGTAAATCGCTTGCGATAAATTGCGTTTGCTCTATAGTTAATAACGCTATACTCGGAATAATGAATTGCCGGCTAGGAACAAGCGACACAGCGTAAGGAAACTACGTCAGGAGCAAAGTGACAACGCCCCAAAGTTCAGTGTTCCGAGTATACAATGAATATTTGCAGCAATATGTCCCCCATATTTAATAGAGAAAGAGGTTTTATCATGACCATTGCAGTTGGCGACAATTTTCCATCCATAACGCTCAAAAAAATGGGGTCAAGCGGGCTTGAGGATTTCGACGTGGGTGCATTCATCCATGACAAAAAAGTGATTTTGTTTGCTGTGCCGGGGGCCTTTACCCCGACCTGTTCGCAAAAGCACCTCCCCGGATACATTAAAGAATATGAAGCATTAAAGGCCAAAGGCATTGATGCGATTTTATGTTTGTCGGTCAATGATCCGTTCGTCATGCAACATTGGGGTGAAGTGTCAGGTGCGGATGGCAAAGTGATCATGGTGCCGGACGGCAATGCAGAATTGGTCAAAAAACTTGGCCTAACAATGGATGCCAGCGGCGCAGGGCTTGGCACACGATCACAACGTTTTATGATGATTGTGGATCATGGCGTGGTGAAAGATTTGCAGATAGAGCCCAAGGCCAGTGATGCCGAAATTTCCGGCGCGCAAATGTGCCTGGCACGTCTTGCGGGGTAACGCTTCATTGACGTCAAAATCTTCTCCCAAAAGCTCACGCCCCTCTCCCTCCTCTTCCTCCCCTGCGCTCCGACCAGTTAAGCTGTTGAGTAAAGTGGAGATTGAAAATGTATTTGCGCAGTTTGAGGCTCATAATCCTGAGCCTCAAGGCGAATTGTACTACACCAACTCTTACACCTTGTTGGTAGCGGTGATTCTCTCGGCCCAGGCCACGGATCGCGGCGTTAACCTTGCGACCAAATCCTTATTCGCGCAGGTGGACAGTGCGCAAAAGATGCTGGATTTCGGTTTGGAAAACCTCAAAAACGCGATAAAATCCATCGGGCTTTATCATTCCAAAGCCGCACATATCATCGCTACATCCGAAATTTTGGTGCGTGATTACAACGGTGAAGTGCCGGGTAGCTTGGCGGAGCTCATCAAGCTGCCCGGCGTGGGGCGTAAAACCGCCAATGTCGTGCTCAATATCGCCTTTGGATATCCCACAATTGCAGTGGATACGCATGTGTTTCGCATATCGAATCGTATAGGTATAGCGTGTGGAGAGACCGTTACCGAAGTCGAGAAGCAACTAGAAAAACGTATCCCTTCCAAATACAAACGCCACGCGCATCACTGGCTCATTCTCCATGGGCGCTATATTTGTAAGGCTCGAAGTCCATTATGTGGCGAATGCATTATTGAATCTCTGTGTCCCTCTTCTTTGCTAAAACCCGCTCATGATCTAAAATGACTATTTCCTCTTGGTGATTTGTTCGCTACACTTGGATGAGTTTTTGTCTGAGTCGAATTATGCCATTTTGGTATATCACAGTTATTTCATTATACCAATTTGGTATAATGAATTTTTTGAATAATTAAGCGCAAATGAGGTTCCCATGAGCGACGCCCCTACTCCTGCTGAAAACAACGATACCATCACCCCGATTGATGATGGCGGCGGTAAAAAGAAGAAAATTTTGCTGACTTTGCTGCCTTTGCTGCTGCTGGTTGGCGGCAGCGCGGGGCTGTATTTTTCGGGTATGCTGGATAAAATGCTGGGTAAGGCCTCGACCGAGGAAACCGCCAAAGACGAAAAAGGCGGGGGAAAAGAGGGGGAAAAGGGCCACGGAGAAAGCAAGGACTCATCCAAGGAAGAATCAGAAGGCAAATCCGAAAAAGGCCACGGCGAAGCTAAAGAAAGCGGCAAAGAAGACGGTAAAAAAGGCGAAAAAAAGGAATCCGCAGAGAGTGAGTCGGCCCACCCTGCCGATGCCGTATTCATGAAAATTCCCGATTTAATTGTGAATTTGGCGAGTTCCGGATCCGGCCCGCAACGTTATTTACGGCTTTCCGTTCAGTTGGAATTGGCCAATGAGGAAGATGAAAAAAAAGTGGAAATGGTCCTGCCCCGCGTGATTGACCAATTTCAAACTTATTTACGTGAGCTGCGGGTGGAGGATTTGAAGGGCTCCAAGGGAATTTATCGGCTTCAGATGGAATTATTGGCACGGGTGAATGCCGCCGCATCCCCGGTTGAGGTTAAGGATATCCTTTTTCAAGAAATTTTGATACAATAGGGCTTGGTAACATGCTTGTCATCTCTTTCCCTCCCCTCTTTAGGGGGGAGGTCAGATGGGGGGAGCAATCATTTAAACTGATATTGGCCCGTTTCGTGCATATCTTATGCATATCTATAGTTTAAGTTAAGTTCATTGGGGTTAAAAAAATATGGCTGATACCGAATTGGATCAGATGAGCGAAGAAGAACGCCGCATGATGGCCGAATGGGAAGCCATGGCGGATAGCGGCGAAGGCACGCCCCAACCGGTGATGGATGAGGTCCCGGCCGTTTCGGGTTCTGCATCGGGTTCGATGGGTTCGGACGGGGGCGGCAGCACGCGCATCCTCAACCAGGCGGAAATTGACTCGCTTCTGGGTTTTGACGGCGATGGACATCAGGAGGAAGCCTCCGGCGTCATGGCTTTGATCAATGCGGCCCTGGTCAACTACGAACGCCTGCCGATGCTGGATGTGGTGTTTGATCGGCTGGTGCGCCTCATGACCACGTCGCTGCGTAATTTGACATCGGATAATGTTGAGGTCTCACTCGATCAAATCTCCACTGTACGTTTTGGCGATTATCTGAACTCTATCCCCTTGCCCGCCATGCTTTCGGTGTTTAAGGCTGAAGAATGGGACAATAACGGGCTGATGGTGGTGGATAGCTCGCTAATTTACTCGGTTGTCGATGTCTTGCTTGGCGGACGCAAGGGAACACCATCGATCAGGGTTGAAGGACGCCCCTACACCACCATTGAAACCAAGCTGGTGGAACGAATGCTCAATGTCGCACTCCATGATATGTCCACGGCGTTTGACCCGCTCTCCCCCGTGAGTTTTAAGCTCGATAACATCGAAACCAACCCGCGTTTTGCGGCGATTACCCAAGCCGGCAATGCCTGCGTTCTAGTACGCATGCGCATTGATATGGGCGACCGCGGCGGACGGATCGAAATCCTCATTCCCTATGCCACACTTGAACCCATTCGTGAATTATTGCTCCAGATGTTTATGGGGGAAAAATTCGGCCGCGACTCGATTTGGGAAACCCACCTGACCAACGAACTTTATATGACGGATGTTTATCTTCAGGCGGTGATGGGCGAAAAAACTGTGATGCTGCGCGATATGCTCAATTGGAAAAAAGGCACTTTGGTGCTGTTTAACACCAAACCGAGTGACGAAGTGGAACTGCGATGCGGGGATTTCCCAATGTTTGCAGGGCCAATGGGGCAAAAAGAAGGCAATATCGCGGTGCGGATTGAACGCTATATTCCGCCCGAAAAAGAATGATAGCAAAGGACATATCCAGCCATGGACCATTACGCCTTAATCTCTTTTATCTTTGATGTCGGGATGATGGTGATGCTGGCGGCCACGATTATCTGCGCGCTCCGGCTGAATAAACACCTGAGTGTCTTTCGCTCCAACCGCAATGAGATGGAGCGGTTGATCCGCGAACTCACCACCCAAATTACCCGCGCGCAAGAAGGCATTACAACGCTCGATGATATCTCAAAAACCCAAGGCGAAGACCTCCGCAAAATGGTGGCCAAGGCGCGCGGCCTGATGGATGAGCTAACCATTATGACAGAATCCGCCAATTCCGTGGCCAATCGTTTGGAAAATTCGGCGACTTCACAACGCAGTACCACCCCCGCAAGAGCCAATCGGGACGCGCCGACTGCAACACCGGCACAACGCAGACCATTGGGCAGGCCATTGGGACAAGCAGAAAAAGAAAATGACGCACCTCAGGAAGCCGCTTCGGGGATGGTTCATCGCAAATCCTTGCCGAAATATGCCGAAATGTTGCCCCGCGCCAGCCGCGAAAAAGTCATTCCGCCTGAACCGCTTGCCGACCAAAATCCAAGCTTTACCATTCATGATGCGGATTTTGAACGCGACGAACCAGGCCAAATTTCTTCTCTTAGCCAATCGGAACAGGACCTCGCCGCCGCTCTTAAATCACGCAAAAAATAGACATGACAAGATAGTCACAGGATCAACCGATGGACGACCACCCCCCCCATAAAAAATTCCTCAAAAAACTACGATTGCTGCCGATTATGATTGTGGTGGCCGGGCTGACCTTTATGGTGCGGGTGGGAGATAGTGTGATGAGTTACCGCGCACTATCGGGTGAAGTCTTGGCTGCCCAAAGCCCCGAAAAGACACCTGAAAAAACAGCGGAGAATCCCGAAAATTCAAACACTTCAACGGAAAACTCCCCTGCTCCGCCGCCTTCAGCTGATGGGTTAGAATCGGCCGATAGTTTAGAGAGCAAAGACTCCGCCGGCGGGCCGGATGATTTAACCCTGCCCGATGCCCATGCGAATACTACAGGGGATACGGACCCTGCAACACAAAATTCGGCCCCCAAAAATTGGGATGACGCCAAGGATCTTGATACGGAATGTTCGGATATTAAGGCCGATCTTTATAAGGATCTGACAGCGCGCCGCGCCGAACTGGATACGCGCGACAAAACCCTCTCGCAACGCGAAGCCTTGCTGGAGGCCGGACAGAAAGAGCTGGACCGCAAATACACCGAACTCACGGGGCTGCGTGACCAGATTCAATCTCTCCTCAAAAAACAAACGGAGGAGGAGCAAACCCGCATCCAAAGCCTGGTCAAAATCTATACCGGCATGAAGCCCAAAGATGCCGCGCGGATTTTCAACACACTCGATATGGATATCTTAGTGGATGTGGTGGGGAAAATGCCCGAAGCCAAAGTATCACCCATTGTCGCGGCGATGGATGCCGACCGCGCCCGCGCCCTCACCGCGCTGTTAATGGAACAAAAGAAACTCCCCGACCTGCCGTCGCAATGAGGTTCTCCCTCCTATATCACATCGAGCATTTCGGCCACCAACGGGTGACGCACAATATCTTCGGGTTTGAGCCTGATGACGGCGATGCCGCTAATCGTCTCTAATTTCCGCGCGATTTCTGCCAATCCTGAGAGCCCTTCGAGCAAATCGCTTTGATCCGGGTCGCCCGTCACCACCATGGTGGAGTGCCAGCCAAGCCGTGAAAGCAACATTTTCAACTGCGCATAGGTACAATTTTGCGCTTCGTCAATCACCACAAAAGCGTTATTGAGCGTCCGTCCGCGCATAAATCCCACCGGCGCGATTTCAATCGTGCCGTCCTCCAGCAATTGCCGCACGCGCTTGCCGCCCAAACGATCCCCCAGTGCATCATAAAGCGGCCGCAAATACGGGGCCATTTTTTCATGCATATCACCGGGAAGGTAACCGAGAGACTCCCCGGCCTCCATCGCCGGACGAGAGAGGATAATCCGTTCAATCCGGCCATTCTCCAATGCCTCAACCGCCGCCGAAATCGCGAGATAGGTTTTCCCCGTTCCCGCAGGGCCCAAAGCCAATGTCAGGTTTTTATCCGCAATCGCCGCCATTAACGCGCGTTGACCGTTTGAACGCGGGCGCACAGTGCGGACATAGGACTGATCCCGCCGCCCATCTATTTGACGCGCGAAATCATTATCTGAATGATTTGAGCCCGCATGACCTGACCCCGCATGATTAGATAAAGGGTCCCATTCCGCATGGTCAAAGGCGGTATGGACAATATTGTCATGCTGGTGGATCTTGGCGCGGGCAATGTGGTCTTTGCGAGATTTGTAGGATTTTGAGGAGTCTTTAGCCATGGAAAATCATCCTTTCGGTAAAAAGGTTAAGGAACGCAAGCTGAGTGATTTTGGAAAATAAGTGGGGTCCAGTCGGCGCAAAGATAAAGAAATTCGCCGTAGGTGAGAGATTATACCAATATGGTATAATCTGTTTTGGAAATCATAACGGGATAAAATTATCCGATCCAAACAGTACCTCATGGGAAAGAGGTGAGCGAGTATAAAACGAATCAAACTATTGTCTTCATATCCAAATTCTATCAAATTTTCGTCCTAAAAGCGAAACTATTCGCAATTCCTCATCAATATTCACCCTGCGTCCCTCTTGCGCGCACTTTTGGAAAATCACATTGACGCTTACCGTAAAAAGGCGTAGTATTAAAAGCTGTAGTTTTGTATGGATGGATTTCACATGACCGATCATACCCTTACCCGCGCGGATATTGCCGAAAAAATTTATCTTGAGCTTGGGCTTTCACGCAACGAATCGGCCAATTTGGTTGAACAAGTCCTTGAGGAAATGAGCAGCAGCCTCAAACGCGGGGAGGCCGTCAAAATCTCCGCATTCGGAAGTTTTGTCCTGCGCCAGAAGAATGAGCGTATCGGACGCAATCCCAAAACCGGGGTTGAGGTCCCCATCACCCCGCGCCGTGTCATGGTGTTCAAGGCGTCCCACGTCCTTAAAAACCTGATGAATGGCCGCGATACCGCGCCGGAGCATACTGATGATTGATGCCAAATCCGACACGGCTTTCCGCACCATCGGGGAAGTTGCTGAAGAACTAGGCGTTCAAAATCATGTGTTGCGATTTTGGGAAAGCAAATTTACGCAAATTAAGCCATTAAAACGTGCCGGCGGACGGCGTTACTATCGCCCCGAAGATGTCGCCCTGATTTCGCGCATTCACCAGCTTTTATATCGTGACGGCTATACAATCAAGGGCGTGCAGCAATTATTAAAAAATACATCGAAAAAAGAGATTTTGGAACAAAAACTCGACCAAGGCTTGTCCGCGCCGGTTCTATCCCATGATGAGTACACATCTTCCTTGCGTGCGGTGCTCCAAGAACTCCTCGAAATGCGGGAACAAGTGCGCGCGTTGATATAGCAACCTTTTCTCCTCTTTTCTTCGCCGCGATAAAAACGCGCACAAACCATAATATTTTAAAATTATGATTTTTAAGCTTTACCCTTTATAATTTCCTTGCTATATCAAAAATAAAAAAGGGTGTTCAGAAAGCATTTCAAAAGTCAAGCAAAAAACTATTGACTCATGCGCCCCTCCCATCTAAGAAATAATTTACATATTTTATTGAAAGTTGTGTAAATAAATGTTACAGTGATAAATATTTAAAATTTGTAGAGTTAATCGAGATATGAGTTTAGCAGGAACAGCTCCAGTTACCCAGCCAAGAGGCAATACCATTTCCCCCTTGCAAATCGCATCTTTCCTTCTTCAACGTCATTGGGAAACGGCGAATACAGCAAGAGGGGATCGCGTTATCAGAGCCCCCGTTAATACAGAGGAAAAAGAAAATATGTCGATAGCCCTGCTGAATATGCTGGGCTTCTCTTCAGCGGCAGGTTACACAAGTGAGACACTTGGAAGAACCGTCAGGTTATATCGTGATGAGGCGTTATTGTTTGAGGCGTTTCTTAAACTCTGTAAATCCGTCTCAAACTATCATAATAACGCAGGTCCCCGTCCTGATGTATTTGATGTGCCCTTTGCTTCAGTTAGGAATAGAGAAGGAAGGCTTTGTATTTACTTTAATACACATAATCTTCCAGATTGTACCCTAACTGCTCTCAAAGATGAGCTTAATAAAATTGGAGTAACGGCAACTGATACATCAAGCTCTTTTTTTTCTAGAGGGACAAACTCTCGAGTGACTATTGTGGGAAACGATTTACCAAAACAATATTGGCGCCTCTATACTTTACTGCATGCTGCCGCATGGAGACTTGCTTTGCATCTTGGATCTCCGGAATTGACGACCCAAAACGTTCTTACTTTTCCGGAGATGCCTGGTTCATTTGGCCCCCCGGAACAAAGGCTGCTAACCATGTTTTTTAAACAATGTGGGGTTGATAATTTTCAATTTGTGTCTTGGGGAGAACGCCTCGCCTTGAAAGTTCTAGCAGACTCTAGCGATCAGGCACTTTGCATGCATATGAATATAAGTTTAGCACTACCAGGCTCTGTACTTTGTCTTTAGCACTTGCAATAGACCTCTGTTGCAAAAGTAGAGGGATTCACAGAGGGATCTGAACGTGATAAATTTAGATCCTGTGTCACTCTCTCCCCACCAAAATTTTATCGATTCTATGTCCATCCATATCGAGAATTTCGAATCTGTATTCGGCAAATTCGAATGACTCACCCACCGCCGGCGGAGCGCGCAATTGAGTCAGGACAAAACCCGCAATCGTCTGATATATTTTTACTTCATATGTTATGGTTTCAGATCGCCTGACCATGAATATTATGTTCAAAATAGTCAAAAAATATTATGAATTTAAGTAAGAAAGCGGCTTGTCACTTAATCTCATTACTCGGTGAGACGACATCTTTCAAATCTTTATTACCGGATTGTTTGCCGTCGCTGCCGCTTTTTGTGCGGGGTTTTTCAGCCAGCATGTCTTCTGATAGACTTGATAATGACGGCTTGCTGAGGCTCACCCCGCTCGACTGCGGTTTAGCTACAGATGCTGGACGGGAGGATTGCGCGCCGGGGTTGGTAGGGGGGCCGGCAGCGGGTTTCCCCGCCAAAACTTTGGAAAGCGGGTTGGAAGATGACGGGTTGGCCGAATTTGGAACGGGCACCCCTGCGGGCCTAGGCGCTGCGGGGACCCCAGCATTGTTCGTAACATTATTTGTAATAGGGGACTTTGATAACAAATTAGGGCCTGCCTTTGGCGCGGATGCCGGGCGGCGGATGACATCACAGGCGCGCGTATCCTGCACAACCTGGCGGAAGGATGGCGGCAACCGCCCCAAAAGTTGCGATAACGCAGGCGGTAGCCGCGCTGCTATGCTGCGTGTTGCAGGCGTGAGCGGTAAAGGTGACGTTTTTTGAAGCGGCGAAAGTGCCGCGAGCGGGTTTATTTGCTTAACCACCACCGTTTTACTCAGCGCTAAACGGTCCGTAGTTTGGGACGCGGACACCTCCAAGCGCGAATCCACATTTTGCGGCGTGGCCGCTTGGGATACAGGGTTGGAATCCTGGGGCCGGTCGCCCGAAAACATGCTCTCCTTATCATCCAAAAAGGATTTGAAACGGTCAACGCTTTTGGCGGCGGCCTTGGCTATCTCCATCGCCAATTTATTGGCTTTTCTTAGTGCTTTTCTGGCACTTTTGGCCGACGCCCCCTTAAATCCTGAATTTTCTGAAAACCGACCGGCGAGTGCCGCAAATCCACTCAAAACCAATGACGGATGCGCGATATTGGCAAGCTTGCGCCGCATACGTTGCAGGAAATCACGTTTATCAATAAAATCAGAATCGGCCATATCCGACAAGGCGGCTTCACCAGTTCGTCGGCCAATATCCACCATAAAAATACGGCTAGAGAGGTTGTTTTCCGATGCATAGGCCGATGCCCCAATCGTCAATTGACTGCCCGGCGATATGGCCAGCAAACGCAATTTGCGTTCGGCGTTTTCTTCGGGCGTTAGGTTTGGGTCATCAGCAAAATCGAGAAATTTTTCGACCATAACGCGGTATTTGCGCGGTTTTTGTCCACCGCCTTCACCGGCCTTACCCGAACGCCCGCCGCCCTCGCCATCTTCATCCTCTTCTGTGTCGAACAGGAGTTCCTCCAGATCATATTCATCCGTCATACCGATGCCACGATCCATATCGCCATTCTCATCTGCCTGAGCGGCGTGATCTGTGGGGTCAGATTTTGGGTCATCAGTCGGGGGGTGAGGCATTCTTTTTCTCTGCTCTAACTTTTTCCCGCGGTTCAATCGTCCGCAGATTTCCTATCATTCACATCTTTCATATTATCATATAATATTATTGAAGAAATGATAAAGATGAGACTTGTACTAGGAATACTTTCACAAGCTCCTCGCGGATTTCAATGTAGATTTCAATAGAGGTAAAGATACCAGATCAACCCCAACCCCAAAATAATGCGGTAAACCACATAAGGCAGGAAAGAATGGTGACGCAGCCCCTTGATCATCACCCAAATCACCCCCAGGGCCGTGAGGAATGACAGGACAGCCGCAATCAAAGCATCATAGGTTACATGAACATTATCAATTTTCCGCAGATCCAAAAACCCGGCAAACCCCACCGCAGAGGTCACAATCATCGCCAGCAAAAGGGAAAAACGCGCGGCTTCAACCCGGCTCATCCCCAAAAAACGTCCGGCGGTCATGGTAATTCCCGACCTTGAAACCCCCGGCAAAAAGGCAATACATTGCGTAAGGCCGATCATCAACCCCTGTTTGATTGATAAATTTTCAACGCTGCGCGTGCTTCGCCCCACATAATCGGCGACTCCCAAAATAATCCCAAAGGTGATAGTGGTCCAAGCGATGATATGCGGATTATAAAAAAATGCAGGGTCCACCAGCTTATAGACTATAAAACCCAAAATCAGACAGGGTAGCGACGATAGCCCCACCAGCGATGTGAGACGTGATTCCGGAGTCGCAAATAGTGATTTTTGCGTGATGATATGCCCCGCACCGCGAAACATCGTCACCACCTCACGGTGATAAAATACCAGAACCGCCATTAACGTACCGACATGAACGGCAATGTCCAACACCCGATCATTTTGGACTTCCTGCAACTTGCCTCCCTCGAAAATATTATGTAACAAAATCAGGTGTGCGGACGAACTGATCGGCAAAAATTCAGTAATTCCCTGCACGACAGCCAAAATAAACAGATGAAAAAAGCTCAATGCGACTCACCTTAAAAATCAGGTTGAACACACAACACATAACAGAGAAATAAAAACTAGCAATAGGAGAAATTTAAACGCGAAAAGTTGCGGAAAATGATTGCAAGATTTTTGCAAATTGTGCTGTGATGTCATTGTTAAATTTGAGATATTTTACAGGTATGAAGATGCCCCACTCTCCCTCCACTCCCTTGGCAACGCTTTCCGATCTCTCAACCAGGGGTGATCCGCTTATTTTGCTATGCGCGGGAGGCACTGGCGGCCATGCCTTTCCCGCCCGCGCTCTGGCGGAAAAGCTTATGTCCCAAGGGCTACGCGTGGCCATTGCCACGGATCAACGCGCGATGAAATATTTTGATGATTTACAAGATGCGCATAAATTCATGATTAAATCGGGCGGATACATCAGCGGCATAACGGCAAAATTCAAGGCCGCGCGCGATGTGGTGGCGGGATTAATCCAATCTTTCAAATTGATCAAAAGTCTTGCCCCTTCTGTCGTGATTGGCTTTGGCGGCTACCCCACTGTACCGCCAGTATTAATGGCTCAATTCATGGGTATTCCCACAATCCTGCACGAACAAAATGCGATTTTGGGTCTGGCAAACAAGATTTTGGCTCCGCGTGCCCGAAAAATTGCGCTTTCAGTGGCAGCCACGCAGGGCATTGCGCAAAAATGGATCGGCAAAGCTGTCTGGACTGGCAATCCAGTGCGTCAGGCGATTATTGAGTCCGCAAAAAAACCCTATCTTTTGCCCGATCTTTCAACCGGTGAAAAATTTCAAATCATGGTGGTGGCTGGCTCACAAGGGGCAAAAATTTTCTCTGACGTGGTGCCACGTGCCATTGTCGCCCTGCCCCTTGAGCTGCGGCAAAAACTGAGAGTCCTGCAACAGGCACGCCCACAGGATTGCGACCAAGTACGTGAGATTTACCGCAATTCCGAGATTGATGTCACAACCCAGCCATTTTTCAACAATATGGCAGAATGCCTCACCCACACGCATTTATTGGTGGCGCGGTCGGGGGCGAGCACCACGGCCGAACTCACCTGCACCGGTCGTCCGGCGATCTATATTCCGTTTCCGTGGCATAAGGACCAACAGCAGCTGCGCAATGCCGAACATATCGCACAAGTTGGCGGCGCAGTGGTGGCGGAGGAACGCAGCCTCACCCCGGAACTTTTGACCCGCGAGATTGAACAACTCCTTACCCATCCGCAACGTTTGTCGGACATGGCCAAATCCGCCAAAACCTTGGGCATGATCGATGCCGTTGAGCGTTTGAGCGATATCATCTGCCCCCTACTCCCTCCCATTTAACCCGCTTTTTGCCATTTAAAATCACGTGGTTCAACGGGGTTTTACGATCATATGGGAGATGGTTCGTGCTCATCAAAAAAACTTCCAAGGATTTCCTTTTGTGGTGCGTCTTATGATTATAACGCTGTTGAATATTAACATGTGCCATAAACATTTACGGAGGATATAATGACCAATGAAAATGATCTATTAAAAAACGTAGAAAATACCGAATCCCCCACGCCCATATCTGAAACCCTTACCCTAAAGAAACCATTCTTTAAAACCAAAAAATTTGTTTTTATAGTATACATTGCCCTTATTCTGCTTGCGGTTGCATACTATTGTATCAGCAATTATACAGACCATGGTCTAAATTTTCCTGATGAAAAACGTCTGGACCCCTGTCCAGAATGCGGGATGGGTTAAATATGTCCTCACCAGCAATCTTCGCCGGGTTAGCTTGGTTTTCCGACCCAAATGCCCACGCCGCACAATATAATTTGGTTAAAACCGGACATTGCAAAACTTTGCAATGGACAATTGACTCACTTGATTTCCGGTCCATTCCTCAATTCGACTATGATGTTTTGATCGGGATATCGGACTCTTCGGGGTTAAGCGGACATGGCGTCCATTATTCAGTGTTTTCAGTATCCGGGGAACCGATCTGCCAAAAATGGCTAAGTTATTTGAAAAACGACCCGCTGTTGGCGCATTACAAACGAATCTCAGTCCATTTTGGATTCTCCACCGGCGGAATGATTAAGGACGGCGCCCCCTTACCGGTGCCCCTGACCTCTGAATCATTGGCAATAGCCCATAAAAACTTAGATGCCCTAGCGAGCATTGCACCATGTCCGATCGGGATAGAGAATTTGGCCTTGGCATTTTCCCACGATGACGTTGTCCGACAGGGGGAATTTATTGATCGTTTGCTGACGCCCTTCAACGGTTTTTTATTGCTTGACCTTCACAATATTTATTGCCAATCCTGTAATTTCAACATTCCCATCGTGGATTTGGTAAAAACCTATCCACTTGGAAGGGTTCACGAAATCCATGTCTCAGGCGGAAGTTGGTCCAAGTCCGCAGACGGCAAAACCATTCGACGAGATACGCATGACCATAGCGTTCCTGAAGACGTATTCGATGCGTTGCACCAGGTTATAACATTATGCCCCAATTTAAACTTTGTGTTTTTGGAGCAGTTACCTTCCGCCCTGCGAGAAGAGTCCGAGCGTCAACAATACCAAAAAGATTATGAACGCTTAGAAAGGATCATTAGGGACCATGCTTAAATTCCTCTCTCATTTTAAAATCTTTAGAAAAAAAACCGCACTGGAAAGATACCAATCTAGACTAGTCATGCTGTTATCATGCAAGGTTCCTCCTGATGTCATTAAGGCAATTTTGCTGAACGATCCCCGTCTGAAGGATTATCACGACTACATAAGACAAATGGACGAAGCCTATATTTCCGTGGCCTCCGAACTTGTGACCAAATGGAGCAACCGCGCAAAATTCCACACTCAGTCTTAAAACTTGTTTACAACCTCACCTACGGTGTTGAATTTTAATCCGCCCTTTCACCTCACGGAACTAAATACCGTCTCCTGAGTATGGGGATTACATGGTGCGGTGAATTTGATTTTATCGCCCCGATATAGGCGATCAAAAGTTGACCAAACCAGTCTAACTTAGTGAGGAGTAACATGAATAAAAACGCACTATTGGCCTTTAAAGCCGATAAAACTTCCTCCATAATCATTTGCATTGCATGCGGCCCCTCGGCGGGGTTACTGAGGTCACGCAGATTTAAGGCGGCACGCAGTTGTTCGATAGTTATTTTTCTAATTGACATTTTATTTCTCTTTTCATTTTTCGGTTGAAATGGCGTGCGCTCTGCGATCAACTGCAGACGCGCGAATAACGAAAACGCCCCTTAAACCAAGAGCCGAAAATTTTAGAGAATAGATTTTTTGTGAATTAAATTGAGATAAAAAAAGCCACTCCCCTAAAACTCGGATCGGTTTAAGGGGACACTAAATCGAAAATTATTGCAGGTCACACTGTGTGGCATACCATTATAAAACCATAAAAACATATGCGGCACAAGAAATTTTTACCAAGAATTTATTCATGATCTTGAAAATTTATCATGATACTAGACTAGAATGAATAGTCTCAAGATGTTAAGATGTTGAGCTCAAAATTAAGAATCGTAATATTTTGCATACAAAACAATGAAATTTTTTGAAAAACTCCTAACCCCGTTTCAAATTTCGCTGCGGCAATCCATCGAAAGCTTTATTCGGTTGGAAACTGCGGAGAGTGAATATACTCTGGCTTCCAGCGATGGGTCACTCATCAGCTATCTCAAGGTGGATGGATCGCGGCAAATTATTGGCGAGGAAGAATATAATCATCTGGTAGAGGCCGCCACCGTTAAACTGGGTGCCAAATTCGACCGCCCCGGACATGCCATGCAAATATATTTTATGCGTGACCCAAACCGCATTCGGCCGATATTAAACAAGCAAATTGAGGCATCCCAAGTCACCGCGCGCAATGTCGGGATTGAGGTCGATGATCTCTTGGGCGAACGTGTGAGCAATTTGTCTACCATTCTCAGCCACGAAGAATGTTATATTGTCCTGTGGACTCGGCCCAGCATCATGACGAAAACTGAGGCTGAACGCACGAAAAAAGACCAGCTGGAGCAACGCAAAAAATGGGTCAATGCGCCCTATGGCCAAAATCCCTTGGCGGGGCTTGAAGTCCTCAAAACCCGTCATAACAGCTATGTATCCTCCATTGAACAAGCCCTGAATGAGCTTGGCATGCGGGCCGAACTATTGGAAGTTCATGAAGCGATTAAGGCCGTGCGCAATAATATGTTCCCGACCAAGGCCCATGATCATTGGCGTGCTTGTTTGCCGGGGGACCCGATCACCCCGCATGCCCCAACCGACCGCGTTGATCTATCGGATGTTGTCTGGCCACCCATACGCACACAAATTGCGGTGGGTGATGCGCGTCTGACCAAGGGTCCGGTCGTGCAGATTGATGATCTCAACTGGGCTGGCGCGGATATGACCTTAGGACCGATGGAGGCCTCCCCCTTTCCCGGCCTTCTAAATCGCCTTTACGAGTCGCGCATTCCGTTTCGCATTTCGTTTCTGATTGAAGGCGGCGGTGCAGAAGGGTCGCAGTTTCGCGGCTTTGTCGCCACCCTCATGAGTGTGACTAACTCACTCAATAAACAAATTAAATATTCGCTTGAAGGGTTGCAAGCCATGGCCCGCAGCCAACCGGTGGTCAAGCTGCGCGTTTCTTTTGCCACCTGGGCGCCGCGCGCCAGTTCCACATTGATCCTTGATCGCCTTTCAACTTTGATGCAGGCCGTGGAAAGCTGGGGTTATACGCAGGTCAGCGATATTTCAGGCGACCCGCTTGATTGCATTATGTCCTCGGCCATGGGTATTCACTGCGCCGGCACTGCCCCCACCGCGATTGCGCCGATGCGCGAAGTCATGAAGCTCGTCCCCTGGCAACGTCCATCGAGCCCCTTTGCTCATGGGGCCATTCTCTTGCGTTCTCCTGATGGCAAATCATGGCCGTATCAAACGGGAACCAACCTCACCACCACGTGGTTTGATCTGATTTTTGCACAACCGGGGGCGGGGAAATCGGTGTTGATGAATACCTTAAATCTGGGAACTATTCTCTCCCCAGGCCTCAACAAATTGCCCTATGTGGCTGTTATTGATATTGGCCCGTCTTCCTCCGGTTTGGTGTCGTTGGTCAAGGAGGCGCTTCCAGCCCACCGTCAAAACGAAGCGGCCTATTACCGCCTGCAAATGTCGCGGCAATATGCGATTAATCCATTTGATACGCAATTGGGGTGCCGATTGCCCCTGATGGATGAACGCAGTTATTTGGTGGAGCTGCTCGTGCTTTTGGCCACTCCGCCGGGGCATGAACGACCCTATGACGGGATGCAACAATTAGCCGGGTTGGTGGTGGATGAAATGTTCCGCTGGCGTGATGATTCGGCGGCCAATGCGGAACCGCGCCCCTACCTGCCGCGCTTAGTGCCCAACATTGATGAGGTAATTCAAAAACAAAATATCCACCTCCCCGTTGACCCATATTGGTGGGATATTGTGGATAAATTATTTGAGATGGGATTTATCAACGAAGCGATGCTGGCGCAACGCTACGCAGTCCCCACTCTGGGAGATGCCATCACCGCCGCGCGCCGCCCACAAATTCGGACTTTATTAGAAGAAACCTCAATCGGTTTAAGCAGTGAGACCGTGATTAATGCGTTTGAGAGGATGATCACCTCGGCCATTCGCGAGTATCCCATTTTATCCTCTGTGACCCAGTTTGAAATTGCTGAGGCGCGCGTCTGCTCGCTTGATCTGATGGATGTCTCGCCCCAAGGGGACGACACGGCAGACCGCCAGACCTCTATCATGTATATGCTCGCGCGGCATGCGTTGGTGCGCAGTTGGTGGGTGGGGCCTGAGTCCTTGCAATTTATTCCTGAAAAATATCGTACCTATCATGAAATGAAGCTGCAGGATTTGGCTGAAACGCCGAAACGGCTTTGTTATGATGAGTTTCACCGCACCAGCTCCTCATCATCTGTCCGCGCGCAGGTGATTCGTGATGTGCGGGAGGGGCGAAAGCGCGGCGTACAGATTGTTCTGGCGTCCCAATTGCTGGAGGATTTTGACGATGATATGGTGGACCTCGCGACGGGCGTATGGGTCTTGGGAACAGCCGTATCCGATAAGGCAGTGGATGATATTCGCGACCGCTTTGGTCTTTCCCAAACTGCGCGTAATATTATCCGCTTTAAGCTCACGGGCCCGCGCGCGGGTGGAGCCCCTGCCCTCCTCATTCTGGGAACGAATGAAGGGCGATATGAACAACATTTGATCAATACACTCGGCCCCATTGAATTATGGGCCTTTGCGACTTCGGTGGAGGATGTCCTCATCCGCAATCGTCTTTATACCAAATTCGGGGCGGGGCGTGCGCGGCAAATCTTGGCGGCAGCGTTCCCATCAGGCAGTGCGCGCACGGAAATCAAGCGGCGGATTTTGATGAAATCGCAAGAGGGCGGAGATTCTAAAGCCGCAGCCCTCACCGCCGTGATTGACGAAATTCTTGAGGAAGTCATTGCCGCCAGTACCAAAGATGCCATGGATCGCCAAGATCGCGAACAATCGAGGGATAACAACCATAAAAATCCTTCGACCAGAAAGTAAATACACCGGATGCATGATGACACAAGTCAAACAAAATTTTGATCAATCCAATCCTGCCCCCAAGGTCAAAAAAAGCAAAAAACTCTGGTGGGGACTGGGGGGATTTTTTGTGATGGTCTGTGTGCTGTTGTATTTTCATACACCTCAGGCCGGCATTACCTATGGCGTTTGCAAAGTCTATATTGAGCTGAATGAACCTTATCCCGAAGACCTAAAATATCTCAGCCTTTTTGATGCCGGGAAATATCTTGAGATTAAATATCGCAAAATTGACCCGTTTGGGGTGATTTCAATCAATACGGCGCGGTGTATCTTCCGTGAGGAAAATGGTGCTATCACCCCTTATTTGAGCAGTTTTGACCTCAATGGGAAATACCGTAAATATCACGCGGAATCGCCTGATAAAATCAAACTATTCAATGAATCAGTCCCGGCCATTCTGGCATATCCTCCCAATCTGGATGTCCCATTTTTCCCGTTTGACGATATTAGTGCCTATCGCAGCTTCTTCGACTCAAAATAACACTGCAGATGAGATGAGTTTTTGCTCCAAAACCTCACCCTAAAATAAAACCACCACGGATGTTCACAGATCTTCAAACATCAATGCATTGATACCTAATCTTGCTGTTTTTGAAGATAAATAAATAGAAATTAAAAAATGGTGCGCGCTGAGAGGATTGAACTCCCGACCCACTCGGTGTAAACGAGTTGCTCTACCGCTGAGCTAAGCGCGCGAAAGAGAGTTAGGTTCTACCTATCTCCCTTTTAAAAATCAAGAGCAAAAATCAAAAATTCCCAAAAATTTTGGGGTGGAACTTTAATACCCCCATCAAATTTTAAATCACTCCGTAACCCCAGAACAGAAAAAGCCGAGCTTGTGAGGCTTTTTCGCCTATCCGGGATCCAGCGGTTGCATCCGGCCCCCGCATCAAGTGCGGGGCTGCGAAGTTTGAGGATTGTTAAGGGAACCCTCCCCACCACATTATGTCATGCGCACAGCCTTTCCTCGTTTTTCTAAAATTATCCACAAGTCTGTCCACATTCTTTTCAACAAAAATTTGTCGCAATTCAGCAAAATTAGATCAGAATCCATTGACGGCCCATGCTTTCCCATGATATCCCATTAGATATAGGGAATTTCCCACTTAACACCTGATTTCGACCCAATTTTCCATTTATGCCATTATTTTTATCAACATATGTGAATAAAATTGATAAAAAAGGACGAATTTCCGTTCCCGCTGGCTTTCGTACGGCCTTAGCAGGGCAGTCTTTTCAGGGTGTTGTATTATTCCGTGCGCCGAATCAACCGTGTTTGGAAGGGTTCGATTATGCGACGATGGAGGAGCTTTCGAATCGGCTCGATCATTTCGATCTGTTTTCGGCTGCCCAGGATGACCTGGCCACTGCGATTTTCTCTGATTCGGTGCCATGCCCGTTTGATAGCGAAGGGCGAATCATGGTCCCTTCTGCCTTATTGGATTATGCCGATATCACGGAAAACGCGACTTTTGTTGGACTTGGTCGCAAATTTCAAATCTGGGATGAAGGAAAATTCACCGCGCGCAAATCTCAGGCCCGCGAGAATGTCGCGCGTCAGGGGCTCACCATCCCCCAAAGCGCGCATAGAACCGCCCTTCAAACGACACCATCCGGAGGGACGGCATCATGATGACAGCCCCCTCCCCTCATTACCCTGTGATGTTGCCTGAAGTGCTGCATTATCTTGCCCCTCAGGCGGGTGAGATTTATGTGGATGCCACGCTTGGCGCGGGGGGATACACGCGCGCAATTTTAAACGCAGAGCCACAATGTCGCGTCATCGCCTTTGACCGTGATCCCATACCGCATGGCATGGCCCAAGAATGGGCGGCGCAGTATGGCGATCGGCTCACCTTGGTTAAGTCCGGATTTTCGGATATTGAATCCCAGTTGGCCGCCCTCAATATTGATCGCATTGATGCGTTGGTTTTGGATTTGGGCGTGTCATCGATGCAACTGGATCAGCCGGAGCGTGGCTTTTCCTTTCGGTTTGACGCGCCGCTTGATATGCGCATGGATACGACCACGGGGCAGAGTGCAGCCGATTTGGTCAACACTCTCCCTCAAGATGATCTGGCCGATATTCTCTATGAATACGGCGAAGAACGCGCCTCACGCAAAATTGCTGCTTCTATCGTTAAGGCGCGCCAAACCCAAGAAATATCCCACACGTCTGAACTGGTGGCAATCATTCATTCGGTTTTGCCGCGTCATCCGCGCGATAAAATTGACCCTGCCACCCGTACTTTTCAGGCCCTACGCATCGCGGTGAATGCCGAGCTGGAGGAACTAGAGCAAGTTTTACATGCCGCCGAAAAAATCCTGAAACCCGGAGCCCGTCTGATTGTCGTGACGTTTCATTCGCTCGAAGATCGCATCGTTAAAAATTTTTTGAATTCGCGGGCAAAGGCTCAACCCGCTCCGTCCCGCCACGCACCACTTCTCCCTTATCATAACTCCATGCCGTCTGCATTTAGTTTCAAACTTCTCACCTCAAAACCCTCCCTTCCAAGTGCTCAGGAAATATCAGAAAATTCGCGCTCCCGCTCTGCGAAGCTCCGCGCAGCCATCCGCACTGAAACCCCTTTTATATCCGCTCAATCCCCTGCCTACCCTTACAATATTCAGCCCAAAAAGGGGGAACGGTCATGAAGAAATTTCTTGCACGCCTGTCCACAATTTTGGTCCTGATGATGGTGATTGTCTCGGGCAGCGCGTTGTTCTGGATCTCACAAAAAGTACAGCAATTGGAGCGTCAACAAAAATCGCTCACGGCACAAATTTCTGAAGAAAAAGAAGGTATCAGAGTCCTGACAGCAGAATGGGATTACCTCAATCGTCCCGCGCGATTAGAGTTATTGGCGCAACACTATCTCGGCATGCAGTTGGTCACCCCCGATCAAATCATTGAAAAGGCCAATTACATCCCTCTCAAAAGTGACGTAGAGAGAGAGCAGCAAGATCATGCCATTCAAATTTCAACCAAACTCAATGGTAACCGTGCTGTACTCAAAGACCGCAGCAAAAAATCTGCACAACCCCTCAAAATATACGATATCCAGACAAAGCCTATCCGTGACAATAATGCGGCAACTGACGCGCAAAATTTCAACCAAATTTTGGAAACGAATGGAGATGCTCAATGAGTCGCAAATCATCTCCTTTCCTCAATCTTAGCCTGCGCATCATGGGTGAAAAAAGCAGTGATCTCGACCTCGTGCGTGGACGCATCGTGCTGCTGGCAACCTTGTTTATGATCTTTTATCTGGGCGTGATGGTGCGGCTCACCGATGCCACGGTTATTCAAGGATATTTGAATGATGAAGAACAAATTTCCCAAACGGCATCCTCCACCCCTGCACCGCAAGAACGATCCAATTATCGTGCCGATATTGTGGACCGTAATGGTGTTCTGCTGGCCACGTCACTTAAAACGGCTTCCCTTCACGCTGATCCGAAAATCATCCTGAATCCTACGGAAACAGCCGCCGAACTGGTCAAAATTTTTCCAGATATGAGCTATGGCGATGTGCTCAAAAAACTTCAAATCCCCAAGCGTTTTGTATGGATCAAGCGCAATATGACTCCACTTGAACAACGCAAAGTCCTGGAAATAGGAGATCCCGGATTGGTGTTCGACTATGATTATCGTCGCTTTTATCCGCAATCCAATCTCTTTTCCCACATGATCGGTTATACCAGCATTGATGGCACGGGGCAGGCGGGAATCGAGCGCAGCTTTGATGAATTGCTGCGCACAAGTCACGATCCTTTAAAACTCACCATGGATGTACGACTGCAGCATATTTTGCACCGTGAAGTCCAAAACGCCATCACCGATTTCACCGCCATTGGCGGGGCTGGTGTGATTATGGATGCCAATAGTGGCGCAGTCTTGGCTTCTGTTTCCCTTCCTGACTTTGACCCGCATGCTCCCAAAAATGATATTCATGCTCCCGAAATTTTTAATCGGGTGACATTGGGGGTTTACGAGCTCGGCTCTACATTCAAAATTTTTACAACTGCGGCCTTGCTGGATCAAAAAAACACCAACCTTGCTACACAATACGACACCAGCAAACCCATCCGCGTGGGTAACCATACCATCCATGATTTTCACCCTGAAAAACGCCCACTGACCATCCCGGAAATTTTTATGGTTTCATCCAACATCGGGACAGTGCATATGGCGCAAGATATCGGAACAGATGGTCTTAGAAAATTCTATTCCGATCTCGGATTTTTCCGCAAGCCTGAATTTGAAATTGATGAGGTCGCAAGTCCGATCATCCCCAGCCCATGGCGGGAAATCAACACGATGACGGCATCATTCGGGCACGGAATTGCGGTGACGCCACTGCAATTGGTTTCAGCGGCCAGCTCCGTAATTAACGGGGGGCTGAAGGTTACGCCGCATCTGGTTGAAAATTCTGCCGACTTGAATAAACCCCAAACCCGCACCCGCATCGTTTCCCAAGAAACATCATTGAAAATGCGGCAATTGCTGCGGCTTGTGGTTTCACACGGTACCGCGCGTAAGGCTGATATCAAGGGTTACGAGGTCGGCGGAAAAACCGGTACAGCAGAAAAGAATATTCATGGCCGTTATGAGGGGAACAAACGCATCGCAGTGTTTATCGGCTCTTTCCCGATCTATGATCCTAAATACACCATCATGGTTTTGGTGGATGAGCCTCACCCGAATAAATCGAGCTACGGCTACGCGACTGCCGGTTGGGTGGCGGCTCCGGCTGTTGGCAAGGTGGTGGCTGCCATGGGAGCTTTAACGGCCATGAAACCAGAACATGACGCCGTGGATATCTCTGACTCCTTGCTGCAATATGTTGCGGAAAAATCAGGGGAGGATCATTGATGGAAATGCTCTATCCGACTTTGATTTCAAACAATACAGGTTTATCTTGCGACAGCCGCAAAGTGGTGCAAGGCAATGTATTTTTCGCTCTGATTGGTGCCAAGCATAACGGTGCGGATTATATTGATGCCGCAATTCAAAAAGGTGCCATCGAAATTATTGTGGATGCTCATGCAGGCATAAATATCCAGACTTTGAAAACTGCTAATCCCAATATTTCGTTTTTGGCAATTGAAAATGTGCGGGCCGCATTGGCCTATTATGCGGCTCAAACCTATACGCCCGCTCCTGAATTTGTGGCGGCGGTCACGGGTACCAATGGTAAATCCTCTGTTGTGCATTTTTGCCGTGAGATTTGGAATGGTTTGGGGCTACAGACCGCCTCCATCGGCACGCTGGGCGTGATCACGCCTTCGGGAGTTACTGACTTTAAACTCACCACGCCAGACAGTTTAATGCTGCACCAAAGTCTCCAAAAATTGGCCCAGCAAAAAATTGATCATGTGGCGATGGAAGCCTCCTCCATCGGGATTGATCAACATCGTCTGGACTATGTCCCGATTAGGGCCGCAGGCTTTACCAATCTTACCCGTGACCATCTTGACTACCACCATACGATGGATGAATACCGTGCCGCAAAATTGGAACTCTTTTCACGGCTTTTAAGCGCCCAAGGCACAGCGATCGTGAATGCCGATACGCCCGAATTTGAAACGATCTGCTCCTTGTGTGCGGATCGTGATATTACCTGCTGGGGCTATGGCGAATCTGCCAAAGAATTCAAAATTTTAAAACGCTGCCCCGCTATTGCCGGCCAAGACATCACCGCCGAAGTTTTTGGTAAGAAATACGATTTTCACTTACCCTTAATCGGTCATTTTCAACTCATGAATATTTTGTGTGCTCTCGGCATGGTGTTGAGCGAGCAGCACATTAAAATTGACGATGTTTTAAGCACTCTGACCCATATTTCAGCCGTTCCCGGGCGATTGCAAAAAATTCCCGGTACCCCCGACGACCGGGCCGTGTTTGTCGATTATGCCCATACGCCGGACGGCTTGGAAACGGTTTTAACCAATGTGCTTGAGCATCGATTACCGCAGCAAAATGGCAGAATTTTATGCGTATTCGGTTGCGGCGGCGACCGCGATAAGACCAAACGCCCGATGATGGGTGAAATCGCAAGCCAGCTGTGTGATCATGTCTATATCACCGATGATAATCCGCGCAGCGAAGCCCCCGCCATCATTCGCGCCGAAATTATCGCGGGATGCAGCCGCAACAATTTTACCAATTGCGACAATCGCCGTTCCGCCATCTTATCTGCCGTTCAAAATTTGCAATCTGGTGACATTCTGATCATCGCGGGCAAAGGGCATGAGCGCGGACAAATTTTCGCCGATCACATTGATGATTTTGATGATTCTGAGGTCACTGCCCAAGCTATTGCGGAGGTGTTTTCGCCCTAAAAAAATTCTCTCCTCACCTCCCCTCCTCTCTACCTTCCTCCAATTTTTTTCTTTTCTACCTTTAATTCTCCCTCTTCGATTTCTTAATCCCCACCGTTAATACGCTGCATTTTATCTTACCGGAAAGTACCTTATATGACCCCGCCCATCGCACCCGCCGCTCCCTCTTCTCCCTCTGCGCCCTCCGCCCATGCTGCGCAGCAAAATCACAATTCGTTTCAGGCCCGCACATGGACACATGCCGAAATTTTGTCCGCTCTCGGCCTTGATGACGATCTTGGGCCTGACGCGCAAAAACCTGCTTGGATCGCTTGTGGGCTCTCAATCGACAGTCGCAGCATTGTGCCGGGAAATATTTTTATTTGCCTCAAGGGTGATAAAATGGACGGGCATGACTATGCCGCAAAAGCCGTTGAGAATGGCGCAGTTGCAGTGATTGCGGAGCGTAGTGTTCCTGGAATATCTCTTGATAAACTCATCATTGTTGAAGACAGTTTAAAAGCATTGGAGCAATTGGGCCGTGCTGCACGCCTGAGTGCCGGCGCAAAAATTATTGCGGTCACAGGAAGCGTCGGAAAGACCGGAACACGGCAAATGTCGGAGCACGCCTTCGCACCGTTTGGTCAAGTTCATGCCTCACAAAAAAGCTTTAATAATCACTGGGGTGTGCCGCTGACTTTGGGAAATATGCCACAAGGCAGTGATTTTGGAATTTTTGAAATGGGGATGAATCATAGCGGTGAAATGGTGCATTTAACTGATATGGTGCGCCCGCATGTAGCGATTATCACCAATATTGCGCCCGTTCATATCGAAAATTTTGCGGATGGGATTGAGGGCATCGCGCGTGCGAAGGCCGAAATTTTTGCCGGTATGGATGCGCACGGCTTGGCCATTCTCAATCGCGATAATGCGCAATATGATTTGCTCTTCTCTCTTGCCCGAGACAGCGGTCTGCACAAAATTTTCTCTTTCGGGCGTCATGAAGGTGCCGATGCGCGACTGCTGGATTGTCTTGTGGCCCGTAATGGCACGCGCGTGCGTGCCCGCATTTGCGGCGAAGATGTGGAATTTACTTTGAAAGATTCCGGTGAACATCTGGCCCTCAATGCACTTTCGGTTTTATTGGCCGTAAAATTATTAGGATATGATCTGCAGAAATCAATTGCGGGGCTGCGTGATTTTGCTCCACCTGCGGGCCGTGGATCGCGTGAGTATATCAATGTTGGTGATGCTCAAAATCCAGTGACCCTGATTGATGAGAGTTATAATGCTTCCCCCATCGCGATGGAGGCGGCGTTTAAAGTTATGGCCCTAATCGACCCGGGGCGCGGCGGACGGCGCATTGCTATTTTGGGCGATATGTATGAATTGGGTACTAACGCGCCACAAATCCACCGAGATCTGGCGTTACCGTTACAGGCCGCGGGCGTTGATTTGGTTTATACTTGCGGCCCTTTGATGAAAAATCTATATGATGCCATACCCGAACAAAATCGCGGGGCGCATACGAATGACTCGCCCGAACTCGCACAAATCGTGCCGGATGTTTTAGTTCCTGGGGATGTGGTACTGATCAAGGGGTCACGCGGCGGGGGACAAATTCCACGCATGCAAGTGGTGGTAGAGGCACTGCGCGAAATCCCCAAAAAATGGAATAATGCGGCTAATCGTTAAATTTTGCACCTCAAAATTGTTACAAAATTGCTGCGCACAAATTTTAGACTAAACTGCACAAAAAATATAAAAAACCGGATCGAACTTTAGAAGAGAGACAATCATGCTGGAACTGTTAGGATATCTTAAGGGATTAAATATCTTTTTTAACTTGTTCAATTATGTGTCCTTTCGCACTGTGTGCGCGGTGTTGACGGCGTTTTGCCTCTCACTGTACATCGGACCGAGGATGATAGAATGGTTGAAATCGCTTCAGGGATCGGGGCAACCTATCCGTACAGACGGGCCCGAAACTCACCTCAAAAAAGCCGGAACACCAACCATGGGTGGATTGATGATTTTGATCTCGGTCACTGCATCCACTTTGCTTTGGGCTTCACTTGCCAATCCATTTATTTGGATTGCCTTGGTCGTGATGGTGGGGTTTGGCGCGCTGGGCTTTGGCGATGATTTTTTAAAACTCACCAAACGCAATGCCGCCGGGCTTTCGGCACGTAAAAAATTATTGGGCCAGGCCGGCATCAGTTTGATTGCGACCGCTGGAATCGTTTTTTGCCTGCCCGATGAAATCGCTACCAAAATCGCCATTCCGTTTTTTAAACATCATTATGTGCCGCTTGGCATTTTCTTTTTTGCCTGGTCAATGTTTGTGATGATCGGGGCGTCAAATGCTGTGAATTTGACTGACGGTCTGGACGGTTTGGCAACGGTGCCGGTGGCGATTGTGGCGGCATGTTTTGGGTTGATTGCCTATCTTGTCGGCCGGGTTGATTTCTCGGAATACCTGCAAATTCCGTATGTGCCGGGTACGGCGGAACTCTCGATTTTATGCGGCGCCTTGGTCGGCGGAGCGATGGGATTCTTGTGGTTTAATGCGCCTCCGGCGATGATTTTTATGGGCGATACCGGCTCACTCGCGATGGGCGGGGTGCTGGGGACGATCGCCATTATGGTCAAACATGAATTGGTGTTGGCGATTATCGGCGGATTGTTTGTGATGGAAACTTTGTCGGTGATGATTCAGGTGGTCTCGTTCAAACTGCGTGGTAAGCGTGTGTTTCTAATGGCCCCCATTCATCATCATTTTGAAAAGAAAGGATGGGCAGAGCCAACCGTTGTGATCCGTTTCTGGATTATCGCGATGATCCTCGCGCTCATCGGTCTCTCCACCTTGAAACTACGTTAAATTAAAGCGCGCCCCATGCCCCATTCGCTCTTTTCCTTCACCAGTTATTTTGAACGGACGGACCGCTCCGGCATTTCACGCTGGTGGTGGACAGTGGATAAGGGGATGCTGCTGGGGCTACTGACTTTGATCATCATCGGCATCGGCATGGTGGCTTCAGCCTCACCCGCGGTGGCGGTGCGCATCGGAGCATCTCCCACGCATTTTATCATACGCCATATCATGTTCGCCATTCCGGCCACCATGATCATGATCATGGTTTCATTGCTGGATCACCGTCTTATCCGCCGCTTGGGATCTATATTATTTATATTCTCTATTGTGATGATGGTGATGGTTCTGATTGCGGGCGTGGAAATTAAGGGTGCTCATCGTTGGGTGTCGCTCTTTGGTTTTTCGCTTCAGCCCAGTGAATTTGCCAAGCCGTCCTTTGCCCTCATGACCGCATGGCTGATCGCCCACCAAAAGCAGCATGCCAATATCCCCGGATATTGGATCAGTGCGGGGCTTTACCTACTCACCCTGACTTTATTATTGTTACAGCCCGATTTCGGTATGACGGTGGTACTGACCTGTATGTTTATTTCCCAAGCTTTTTTAGCTGGGCTGCCGTTTCGGTATTTGATCTTGATCGGACTGGTCGGAATCGTGGGGATTTTTTGCGCTTATTTTATTTTTGAACATGTCCAAAGCCGAATCGACCGTTTTATCAATCCTGACGGCGGGGGGGGGGATACGTATCAAATTGACCGATCGCTCGAAGCCTTTGCCAATGGCGGGTTTTTGGGCACCGGCGCAGGCCAGGGCACAGTGAAAAACACCATCCCCGATGCCCATGCCGATTTTATATTTTCTGTCTTTGCCGAAGAATTGGGGTTGTTCTCCACGCTGGCGTTGATCGGGCTATATGGGTTCATATTATTACGCGGATTTTCGCGCATCATGGAAAGCCAAGACCTATTCGTCATTTTGGCTGCAGGGGGCATATTATGTATGTTCGCGATGCAAAGCTTTGTCCATATGGGCTCCAGCCTCCATATTCTCCCCACCAAGGGTATGACTCTGCCGTTTATTAGCTATGGCGGCTCGTCGATCCTCGCGATGGGATTTTCGATGGGGGTCGTGCTAGGTTTGACCCGTCGCGAAATTCGCCAAACCATCGCGCGCAGGGGGTTATAACAAGTTTATTATAGCAATAGACCTTCAAAATGTTTCACGTGAAACATTTTGCGTACAAAAGCAAAACATTTATAATATGAAAATCATTACATTTGAGTGTTTTGGATTTTATCGTAGGCACTCACCGCCGCGTCGCGCACCGCAAGAAAACTATCCAAGGTGAGGCGCGCCGCCGTGACCGCCTGCGTCACCGCGAGTGGATCCATCGCCCCAGTGATTCCAGCGGCGGAGGCTTTCTCCCCTGCCTTAATCGTGCTGATGGAACTACGGATAGAATCTTCGAGGAAATTTCCAAAATTAGAGGTGCCCGCACCTTCCCCGCCAGCAGATTGCGCCGGCGAAGATTGCACCGATGCCGCAGTCTTGGCCATATTGGAATAAGCATTGGCCGCAGCAGTAGGATTTGAAATTGAAACCATCATATCACCTTTAATCACTTATTATATCATATTTTTGTGCGCCGATATAGACTTAAAACACCCAAACAATCACCGCAAAATATCAATGGTTTTCGAGAGCATATCGCGGGTTTGGGTATAGACATTCAAATTCGCCTGATAAGATTTTGTGGCTTCGCGCATATCCATCATTTCAATCAAGTTGGTGACATTGGGCATCAGAACATAACCATCCGCATCTGCCGCCGGGTGACCGGGCATATATTTGCGGACATAATCGGTTTTATGGTCCTGGGTGATTTTATCAACCTTGACCAATTCCTGGCCGCTTTCGCGATCTATTTGAGATTTAAAGGAAATTTGCTTGCGGGTGTAGGGATTTTCGCCAGGTTTAGTAGGGGCCGTGTCGGCATTGGCGGTATTTTGCGCAATCACCTTAATCCGTTCATTTTGCACCCGCATTCCCGCACTGGAATAATTCAATATCGCCAAAGCATCAGACATTTTATCACCTCAATTTCAAATATTCAAATTTTATCCAAAGTATTTAATACTTTATTTTTATTTCCCTATTGCTTATTTCCTAGTGATGCCCGAATCATATCCACATTATTACGGTATAAATTCACCATCAAACTGTAATCCACCTGAGTTTTACTGGCCCGGAGCATTTGTTCCTCAAGAACCACCGCATTGCCGTCTGGGGCGACCTCAAACGGTTTGCGGTTTTTTTGTTCCTTTGCCTGTTCCGCTTCATCAGGCGGCAATAAATGCCCGGGGTTACTTTTTTCCATCATCACATGCATTTTATTATGCATTACATTTTGTACCATGCGAGAAAAATCGACCTTATTCAAATCCTGGGACACATAGCCGGGCGTGTCGGAATTGGCGATATTTTGGTTGATGATTTCCTGACGCTGGGTCAGATAGCGCATTTTCGACCCCAAAACCTTTATTAATCCGATATTTTCAACTGTCATTTTTGCTTTATCCCTTTATAATGTGACCGGGGAATTTACACACTTTTATTCCCGCGATCTGTTAGTACAGGACTATGCGAAAATCATGCCAAATGAAAAAATGCCGCCGAATGTGCCCCCCAATTTATCCCCTAGGCCCAAAAGCCCCACCGCCGTCGCCGTGCATTACAATCCGGACACTGACGAAGCCCCGCGCATTATCGCCGCCGGACGCGGGAAATTGGCGGAAGAGATTTTAAAATTGGCATTTGAAAATGACGTGCGCGTGCGCGAAGATGGCGCGCTGGCCGAAATGCTGGCAAAAATTGAATTGGAAAGCCCCGTGCCGTCCGAAGCCTTTATGGCCGTGGCCGAAATTTTATCCTATGTTTACCGCGCCAATAATGAGGCAAACCCGTTCGATGCGCTGATCAATCCGGTGAGCGAGGGGGATTAACTGTTAACAAGCCTTGCCCAAAAAACGCGAAGTTTTCAGTCGCGAACACCCGCCACTTTCGCAGCGAAGTTGCCGTAATCCTCCGCTGCTCCACACCTCGCGCAAAAAAGCCTTTGGTCATTTTATGATCAAAGGCTTCCTTTAAATAATATTTCGCTTAGCTATTCGCTGCTTCAGCCATCGGAGAATAATTTTCTTCGGTGTTTAAGTCTGCCGAAGGCGTCACATCGCTTTCGAGTGCCATAGCCTGTTGCTGGGTAGCAATCGCCAATTTATCGCGCCCGACAGCCAGTTTCTTAATCTGGTTCACATAGGCACCCGTTCCCGCAGGAATGAGACGACCCACGATCACGTTTTCTTTCAATCCATTGAGATTGTCAGATTTGCCTTGGCACGCAGCCTCCGTCAAGACACGCGTTGTTTCCTGGAACGAGGCAGCCGAGATAAAGGAGCGCGTTTGCAGCGATGCCTTCGTAATCCCCTGCAGAATCGGACGACCCGATGGTGGCAGCTTGCCGTCAGCCAGATATTTCTGACGTTCAATTTCAAACTCATCCCGCTCAACATGTTCGCCGACCAGATAAGTGGTGTCGCCAACCTCGGTGATTTCAATTTTCTGCAACATTTGACGTGCAATCACTTCAATGTGCTTGTCATTGATTTTCACCCCTTGCAAACGGTACACATCCTGAATTTCATTGATCAGGTAATCAGCCAAGGCCTCAACCCCCATCACATCCAGAATATCGTGCGGCACCATCGCCCCATCGAGCAATGCATCACCTTTGCGCACGTAATCCCCTTCAGCAACCGCCAAATGACGGCCTTTTGGAATGAGGTATTCGCGCGCCTCTTGGGTTGCATCAGTTGGACGAACGATCAAGCGGCGTTTGGCTTTGTAATCCTTACCAAATTCAACCTGACCTTCAATTTCCGAGATAATCGCGGCATCTTTTGGACGGCGTGCCTCAAACAACTCAGCCACACGCGGCAGCCCCCCAGTAATATCGCGGGTTTTAGAGGTTTCACGCGGAATACGTGCCAGAATATCCCCGGCCTTAACCTCTTGCCCGTTTTCAACCGAGAGAATCGCATCCACCGACATATAGTAATTGGCCGGCAAACCGTTCGGCAAAACGATAACCTCACCTTTTTTGTCCAGCAGGGCAATACGCGGTTTCAGGTCACCACCACGTGGCTGGGATCGCCAGTCCACAACAACCTTGGATGAAATCCCTGTGGCTTCGTCCATTTTTTCGGAAATCGACACGCCTTCGACCATATCGAAATAATGGGCCACCCCATCTTTTTCGGTAATGATCGGCACGGTAAACGGATCCCATTCCGCCATTTTATCACCCGGTTTCACATTGTGGCCATCCTCAACCAACAAACGCGCCCCGTATGGCAAGCGGTGAATAGCTTTTTCAGCTCCTTTAGCATCGCGCAAGACCAGTTCAGTGTTACGGCCCATGACGATATTCACACCATCCGAGTTTTTCACCACGTTATGATGGCGAATTTCGACACTCGCCTGAATGGTGGATTCCACCGATGATTTTTCCGCGCCACGCTGGGCCGCCCCACCAATGTGGAAGGTCCGCATAGTCAGCTGAGTTCCCGGTTCCCCAATCGATTGCGCCGCCATCACGCCCACGGCCTCGCCGATATTGACCTCGGTTCCCCGCGCCAAATCCCGTCCGTAACATTTCGCGCACACACCAATTTGGGTTTCGCAAGTGAGAACCGAGCGCACCAGCACCGAATCCACACCGGCGGTTTCAATCGCTTCGGCTTTCACCTCATCAATCAACTCATTCCGAGCCACGATCACCGAACCCGATAGTGGATCAACAATATCCTGCGCCGCTGTACGGCCCAAAATACGCTCAGAAAGCGAGACCACAACATCGGCCCCGTTCATCACGGCACGAATGGTAATGCCGCGTTCGGTTTCGCAATCTTCTTCTAAGATCACGGCGTCTTGCGCCACATCCACCAAACGACGGGTGAGGTAACCGGAGTTCGCGGTTTTTAAAGCCGTATCCGCCAGACCTTTCCGCGCACCGTGGGTCGAGTTAAAATACTCAAGAACCGAAAGCCCCTCTTTAAAGTTAGAGATAATCGGAGTTTCAATGATTTCCCCCGATGGCTTAGCCATCAGACCACGCATCCCGGCGAGCTGGCGGATCTGCGCTGCAGACCCCCGCGCCCCGGAGTGCGCCATCATGTAAACCGAGTTTGGCACACCGCTGGCGGAACTCGCAATGCCCTTCATCATAGCATCGGCCACTTCATCGGTACAGCGCGACCAGATATCAACCACCTTGTTGTATTTCTCGCCCTTGGTGATCAATCCGTCCATATATTGTTGCTCATATTCCTTGACCTTATTTTCGGCCTCTAGTACCAATTTTTCTTTGGCAGCTGGGATGATCATATCATCCTTACCGAATGAAATCCCAGCGATACACGCATAACGGAAGCCGAGCTTCATCATACGGTCACAGAAAATCACGGTTTCCTTCTGACCACAATGGCGATAAACCACGTCAATCAAATTGGAAATTTCTTTCTTAGTCAGAGTGGTATTGAGCACCGACACCGGCACATTTTTGTTCCGTGGCAGCAAATCCGCCAGCATCATACGTCCGGGTGTTGAGTCGACGATTTTAGTCACTGGCGCGCCGTTTTCATCCACCGTATGATAACGGCATTTGATTTTGGCGTGCAATGAAATCACTTTTTCCTGCAACGCGTGCTGAATTTCACCCATATCGCGGAAGACCATGCCTTCACCCGGTTGCCCGTCAAGGACAACGGATAGATAATAAAGTCCCAACACGATATCTTGTGACGGCACAATAATCGGTTTACCCGATGCAGGAGAAAGGATGTTATTGGTAGACATCATCAACACGCGGCTTTCCAACTGCGCTTCGACCGAAAGCGGCACGTGAACGGCCATTTGGTCCCCATCAAAGTCGGCGTTAAACGCAGTACAAACCAGCGGGTGCAACTGAATGGCCTTCCCTTCAATCAAGGTCGGCTCAAACGCCTGAATCCCAAGGCGGTGAAGGGTCGGCGCACGGTTGAGCAGGACAGGATGCTCTCTGATCACTTCCTCTAAAATATCCCAGACTTCGGGGCGTTCGCGTTCCACCATTTTCTTGGCGGCTTTAACGGTTGTCGCCAAGCCGTAGAGTTCCAATTTGTGATAAATAAACGGTTTGAACAGCTCCAAAGCCATTTTCTTCGGCAATCCACACTGATGGAGCTTGAGTTCCGGCCCCACCACGATTACAGAACGACCCGAATAATCCACCCGTTTTCCGAGCAAGTTTTGACGGAACCGCCCTTGTTTCCCTTTGAGCATATCAGAAAGGGATTTCAGCGGACGTTTATTAGCCCCAGTGATCACGCGACCGCGGCGACCATTATCAAAGAGCGCATCAACCGCCTCTTGCAACATACGTTTTTCGTTGCGCACGATGATATCGGGTGCACGCAGTTCCATCAAGCGTTTCAAACGGTTATTCCGGTTAATCACACGGCGATACAGATCATTCAAATCAGACGTTGCAAAGCGGCCACCATCCAGCGGCACCAGAGGGCGCAACTCAGGCGGCAGTACAGGCACAACATCCATAATCATCCATTCGGGCCGCGTGCCGGACATCAGGAAGGAATCGATTAATTTCAGCCGTTTGACCAATTTTTTGCGCTTGGTTTCTGAGCTGCAATCTTTCAGATCCTCCTCAGTTTTCACTTTCTCGGTTTCAAGATTGACGACTGAAAGAATTTCCTTGATCGCCTCGGCCCCAATCCCCGCACGGAAATTTTCTTCGCCATATTCATCCTGGGCATCCATATATTCTTCTTCGGAGAGAAGCTGCAAAGGCTTGAGCGCAGTCAAGCCCGGATCAACCACGATATAATTTTCAAAATACAAGACCCGTTCCAGATCTTTGAGCGTAATATCAATCATCAAGCCAATACGACTTGGCAATGATTTCAAAAACCAAATATGGGCCACAGGGGACGCCAATTGAATATGGCCCATGCGTTCACGACGCACCTTGGTGAGCGTGACTTCCACGCCGCATTTTTCACAAATCACGCCTTTATATTTCATGCGTTTATATTTGCCGCACAAACATTCGTAATCTTTCACGGGCCCAAAAATCCGCGCACAGAATAATCCGTCCCGCTCCGGTTTAAAGGTACGGTAATTAATGGTTTCGGGCTTTTTAACCTCACCATAGGACCATGACAAAACCTGTTGCGGGCTGGCCACCGAGATATGGATTGAGTCAAAATTCTGAAGCCCCGTAGGCTGTCCGAAAAGATTCATTACTTCATTCATATTGTCTGCGCTCCTAAGTTAACCTATAAATTCTTTTACTCTTTTCTGGACCCCACATCACGTGCGGGGTTACGTTGTTTTTTACTTTCCTTTTTCCGCAACTCCGTGCGTGACACGGGGGCTTTTGCCTTATTTTTTCCTGCCTCGCCCCTCTCGCAACCCCGTATTTAATACGGGGTCTTGATCCAGTTAATTCCAGTTTCTTTTTACACCATCATAAAGATCATCCCAACCTTTATTTTCTTTTTCGATCAATTCAACCTTCCAGTCTCTCTTCCATTTTTTGATCAAACGCTCGCGGTGCGCAGCTTGTTCAATATCCTCATGAATTTCGTAGTAAACCAAGCGGGTCGCATTATATTTTTTGGTAAATCCGTCCACGCATTTATTTCTATGTTCTTCCACTCTCTTCATCAGATTGGTCGTGAGACCGGTATAAATAACCCCTTCTTTTTTGTTGGTCAGCAGATAGACAAAAACCCGATCTATCCGCCTGTCCATTTTATTCTCTTTTCCTTCCAGACCCCGCATCAAGTGCGGGGTTACGTTATTTCTCTGCTCTGCCCCTTCCGAAACCCCGTTTTAAAAACGAAGTTTCGTACTTTTTACTTTCCTTTTTCCGCGGCTCCGCGCTTCACACAAGGCAGTGCTCCTTAATTAATCCCTCAACCGAAAATTCACATCGGCCACTACGCGCACACGTTTATCAATAAAATTTTCTTCCCCATACTCACTTGATCCGTCGCGCGGTACGATATTAAACCATCCTTGTGTTGCCGAAGTAATACCACCCACTTCACTTCCCGAATCTCTGGCAAACTGATCAGCCGCCGCCCGCGCATTTTTTGTAGCTTCGGCAATCATATCAGGCTTAGTCTCATTCAGCTTTGTAAACATATATTTGACTTCAGAACGGGAAAGAACAATTCCTTGATCAATCAAATCTGCCGTTTTTTGCGTTGCCTGTGAAATATCATCTATGGCAGTCGATCTAACAACCAAGACCTCCTCAACGGAATATACCTGCTTATATAGGATTGCACCCCTTTCATCTTCACCGTTTTCCTCACGTGATTTTGAGGCCGTAACTGATTCAACTTTTATACTTTCAGGATTAATTTTTTGTGCCAATAAAAACTCACGAATCTTTTTTTCGCGATCAATATTTTCGCTTCGAGCCTGAGGGAGGCTTTCACTTTCCGTCTCAAAGGAAATACGCCAAACCGCCAAATCTGCCCGCACATCGCGCTCTGATAATCCCTTGACCGATACGCTACGGTTATCACTATAGACTGCCCGCAAGCCACAATTCACAAAATACCCCGCCCCCGCTATTCCAACGGCGACAATCGTAGCAGACAAAAATGGCAGAATATACTGTTTCATGATATTGCCCCTAGACCCCGCATCAAGTGCGGGGTTACGGTTTATTTTAATATTTATTCATCCGATTGTTTCATTTCAACATTGAGGCCCAAGGCTTTTAACTCTTTGGTCAACACGTTGAACGATTCAGGTACGCCGATTTCAAAATTATCTTCGCCGCGCACAATCGCTTCGTACACTTTCGAGCGTCCGGCCACGTCATCGGACTTGATGGTCAACAACTCCTGGAGCGTATAGGCCGCACCGTAAGCTTGCAGAGCCCAGACCTCCATCTCCCCGAAACGCTGACCACCGAATTGAGCTTTACCGCCCAATGGTTGTTGCGTCACGAGTGAGTAAGGCCCGATCGAGCGTGCGTGGATTTTATCATCCACCAAATGGTGCAGTTTCAGGATATATTTATACCCAACCGTCACCGGACGATGGAATGGTTCACCCGTACGACCGTCGATCAATTTGACCTGGCCGGAGCGGTTAAGCCCTGCTTTTTCCAACAATGCCGTAATGTCGGTTTCATCCGCACCGTCAAAAACCGGCGTTGCCATCGGCACGCCACGGCGAAGATTACCCGCCATTTCCACGACTTGGTCATTATCGAGCAAGGTCACTTTGTCATTGAACTCTTTCTCGCCATACACCTCGCGGAGCTTGGTTTTGAGCTTTTCAATATCGGCCCCGGCAGGATGTTTTGGATTGCTGAAACTATCAATCATTTCCCCAATCTGACGACCCAAAGATGCCGATGCCCATCCCAAATGTGTTTCCAAAATCTGGCCCACATTCATCCTTGACGGCACCCCAAGCGGGTTCAGCACGACATCCACTGGCGTTCCATCCTCCAGGAACGGCATGTCTTCGCGTTTCATGATCCGCGAAACAACTCCTTTATTTCCGTGGCGTCCGGCCATTTTATCACCGGGCTGGATTTTGCGTTTAATCGCAACGAACACCTTGACGGTTTTCATCACGCCGGGGGGCAATTCATCCCCGCGTTGCAATTTTTCTACGCGATTTTCAAAACGTTGCTTGACGTTATCAACAGCCCCATCAAAGGTTTTGCCGATGGCTTCAATTTCCGCCATGACCGCCTCATCTTCGATCCCAATTTGACGCCAGAATCCGCGGCGTTCAATCTGATCCAAATCAGCCCCGTTAATCACGGCACCTTTTTTGAGTTCACTGACACCTTTCGGCACGGCAACAATTTTTTGTCCCGACAGCAATTCTTTCAGACGTGAGTAGAAACCGTCTTCGAGAATTTTGCGTTCGTCATCACGGTCTTTGGCAAGTGCATCGATTTCCTCACGTTCAATCGAAAGCGCACGGCTGTCTTTGTCCACACCACGACGATTGAACACACGGACCTCAACCACAGTCCCCTGAGTTCCCGGCGGCAAGCGCATGGAGGAATCTTTCACATCCGATGCTTTTTCACCAAAGATTGCCCGCAGGAGTTTTTCTTCCGGCGTCATTGGGCTTTCGCCTTTCGGCGTCACTTTCCCGACCAGAATATCACCAGGCCCGACTTCAGCCCCGATATGCACGATCCCCGACTCGTCCAAGTGCTTGAGAGCTTCCTCCCCAACATTGGGAATATCACGCGTGATTTCCTCAGGCCCCAATTTGGTGTCGCGCGCCATCACTTCGAATTCTTCGATATGGATGGAAGTAAATACATCTTCGGCCACGATCCGCTCAGAGAGCAAAATCGAGTCTTCAAAGTTATACCCGTTCCATGGCATAAAGGCCACGAGCACGTTTTTACCCAAAGCGAGTTCACCGAGTTCAGTTGAAGGTCCGTCGGCAATGATATCACCGGCCTTGACTTCATCCCCCACCTTCACCAGCGGACGCTGGTTGATACAGGTAGATTGGTTGGAGCGTTGGAATTTCATCATTTTATAGATGTCCACCACCGGCTCATCCGATCGCAATTCTTCAGTTGCCCGCACCACAATACGGTTGGCGTCAACCTCGACAATTACGCCTGAGCGGCGAGCAGCCACAGCCGCACCCGAATCCCGCGCCACCGGCAATTCCATGCCGGTACCGACCAACGGAGCTTCGGAGCGCAACAACGGCACTGCCTGACGCTGCATGTTCGAGCCCATCAACGCGCGGTTGGCGTCATCATTTTCAAGGAACGGAATAAGCGCAGCTGCAACCGAAACAATTTGTTTTGGTGAAACATCAATATATTCGATATGCTCAGGCGTTGACATCAAGTTCTCACCGGCTTTACGGCAGGAAATCAAGTCACTGACAAATTTACCGCCAGCATCCAACTCCGCGTTGGCCTGTGCAATCGTGTATTTGGCTTCTTCCATCGCCGACATGTAAATCACTTCATCAGTGACCTTACCGTCAACCACCTTGCGATAGGGCGACTCAATAAATCCGTATTGATTCACCCGCGCAAAGGTAGAGAGAGAGTTGATCAGACCGATATTTGGTCCCTCCGGCGTTTCAATCGGACAAATACGGCCATAGTGAGTCGGATGCACGTCACGCACCTCAAACCCTGCACGTTCACGAGTCAGACCGCCAGGGCCCAAAGCCGAAAGACGACGTTTATGGGTGATTTCGGAGAGCGGATTGGTTTGGTCCATAAATTGGGATAATTGGCTGGAGCCAAAAAACTCCCGCACTGCTGCCTGAGCAGGTTTGGAATTGATCAAATCATGCGGCATATAATTGTCAATATCAACCGACGACATGCGTTCACGAATGGCGCGTTCCATCCGCATCAAGCCCATGCGCATCTGGTTTTCCATCAACTCACCGACTGAGCGCACACGACGATTTCCGAGATTGTCGATATCGTCAACTTCGCCGCGACCATCCTTGAGTTCATGCAAATATTTCAAAATCGCCAGAATATCTTGCTTGGTCAAAACCCGCAATTGATCATCAGTTTTGAGATCAAGACGCGCATTCATTTTCACGCGACCAACGGCAGAGAGATCATAACGCTCAGGATCAAAGAACAGCGAGTGGAACAGACCTTCGGCAGACTCTACGGTCGGCGGCTCACCAGGACGCATCACGCGGTAAATATCAACCAACGCTTCTTCACGCGTATCGCACTTATCAACCAATAAAGTGCTGCGGATATAAGGACCAACATTGAGGTGATCAATCCCCAGAAGCGGCAAATTCTTGGCACCCAGATCTTTCAATTTGGTGATATCATCCTGAGTCAGCTCATGCCCAGCTTCGAACAGGACAAGACCGGTCGTCATATCCATGACATCGCTCGCCAGATACCCACCGATCAAGACATCCTCACTGACCTCAATATCCTTGAGTCCGTCTTCCATCAGTTTACGGGCCAAACGCGGCGTAATCTTGGTACCGATATCAGCCACCACCTTACCGGTTTTGGCATCAACCAAATCATAAGGCAACTTCACACCACGGAAACGCTCAGCATCAAATGCCGTTTTCCAACCATTATTGTCAACGCTGTAAATCACGCGTTTATAGAAGGTCGAGAGAATTTCTTCATTACTCATCCCCTGAACCAGCAATGGATCAATCTCGCGACCTTTATCTTGGCATTCCAGAATATAGGATTCAGTTTCTTGGCCATACAAAGCACGAAGGAAGGTGGTCACCGGCAATTTACGGCGACGATCAATCCGCACGTTCAAAACGTCTTTTGCATCAAATTCAAAATCGAGCCAAGACCCACGATACGGAATAATACGCGCAGCAAACAGATATTTCCCCGATGCATGGGTTTTACCACCATCATGATCGAAGAAAACCCCAGGCGAGCGGTGCATTTGCGAAACAATCACGCGTTCAGTACCGTTCACAATAAACGTCCCGTTGCGAGTCATCAACGGCATGTCAACCATGTAAACATCCTGCTCCTTGATGTCACGGATGGACCGCAAACCGGTTTCTTCATCCACATCAAAGACCGACAAGCGCAAGGTCACGCGCAGCGGCGCAGCATAAGTAATTCCACGTGTATAACACTCTTCAACATCGTATTTTGGCTGCTCTAATTCATATTTCACAAAATCAATTTCGGCTTTGTCCGAAAAATCCTTGATCGGGAAAACGGTCGATAGAACTTCTTGAAGCCCCTGCATTTTGCGATCATCCGCAGGCACATTCATTTGAAGGAACTGTTCATACGAATCCTTTTGCACCTCAATCAAATTGGGCATCGCAGCGACTTCGCGAATTTTACCGAATGACCGGCGGATACGTTTGCGGCCAGTAAAATTATCGACAATGGCTGCCGGAGAAAGAACAGGTGAGGATTTTTTTCTATTTTCAGAGGAGGCTAATTTTGCAGCAGCAGTTTTTTTCATCATGCAACCCTATCAAAATCGACCAATTGCGTAGGAAACTAAGGATTAGTCACCTCAAATCGGCCGTGCGTTAAAATCTTGGTGGAAGTCAAAATTTTATCCGCTCCGTCCCAAACTTCACCGGCCATGCGGCCTTGCCAATGAGGTTCACGACAATTCTTTGGATAAAATCAGTCTTTCTTCTAAATCAGTAGGCCCGCAAATTCATGATCGGCAAAAAATCTCTTTTCCGCCAAAGGGCACCTAAGTATCCGATTTTTTTGAAACTGTCCAGAGAATTCTTAAAAAATTGTAAAAAATTTAAGCCCGTGCGCTAGAAAACAACCGGAATATCGCCAATAAAGCGATAATGCCCCCACAAGCACATACACAATACTTATGAAATGGAAAATTTTGACAGACTTATTAAACTAGTTAAACTAGCATCTTCGAGCTTGTTTTCGGGCCGATTTCTTTTGGCGCATCAGATAATCGGCATGGCGAAGATTTTCGGATGGCGTAAGACCTTGATCATACCCGAAAACCCCCATACTGCCTTTAAGTGGAATGTGCTCGCCACGAACACTGAGGGTTACTCCGCCATCAAGAAGCAACTCCAGACGCTTCACAACCGCCTCTGCCGCTAATTCCGGCGTAGTCCCCATAAGAAACAATACAAATTCATCACCGCCCTTGCGAATGGCGATATCTTCCTCACGGATATTTTTCTGGATTGTCGTACCGATTAACCTGAGAGCCTCATCCCCCACATCATCCCCATATTTCTTATTAATTTGGCCAAAATCATCTAAATCAATAAATAACAGCGTGACTTCATCTCTGATTGCGCCATCACGCCGGTTACGAATTTCGGTGGGAATTTCATGAAGCATACGACGATTACGAAGCCCAGTTAGGTCGTCCGTTATCGCCACATTGTGCCAATATTTCACAGACTCTTCAGCTTGCGCCAATTTTGATTTCAGCATGCTAAGAGTTGTATCCTCACCCGAGGTTCCATTAATCATATTCATATTCAAATTCCCAAGACCAAAGACCAAAGACATAGACTCATAGGCTTTATTTTTTTATAACTAAGATCGCCTAGAGTTCTAATAATATCACACCGATCATGTGGAAAAGGTTAATTATACCTAAAATGTTGCATTGATGCGCATAAATCCGTTTGAGGCTGAAGGCGTTTTGCGATAGGGTACCCGCCATGATCAACACTACTTCCTCCCCTCCTTCAAAAAAAATACTGTTTATCACCTCAACACGGATTGGTGATGCGATTTTGTCCAATGGCATCTTGAATGATTGCCTGATAAAGCACCCAAACGCGGCCGTAGCAATCGTGTGCGGACCGTTGGTCAAGAGCCTGTATGAAGGCGTGCCGCAGGCGGTTGAGATTATTGCTCTGAAAAAACAGACCTATAACCGCCATTGGATAAAATTGTGGAAGCACGTAGTGGGCACGAAGTGGGATATGGTGATTGACCTGCGTAATTCGATTGTATCCCGACTCATTTGGACGCGGCACAAATATATTTTCGGGCGCCATATTGACCAAAACCTGCATAAATGCCTGCAAAATGCGCAGGTGATGAAGCTGCTGCAGGCGCCTGACACAAAAATGTGGTTTTCAAAAGCGCAGGAGGATTTCGCCCTTAAAACCATTCCGCCCGGCGCGCCAGTCTTGGGGGTTGGCCCCACCGCGAATTGGATCGGGAAGACCTGGCCGATTGAAAATTTTATAGAATTGGTGCGCCGAGTGACCCAAAGCGGTGATGTGTTTCACAATTGGCGCGTGGCCGTTTTTGCCGCCCCGGGGGAGGAACACGATGCAAAGGCTCTGTTGGCCCAAATCCCGCCCCATTTAGCCATTGACGTCATCGCACGCGGCAATCCGGGTGAAGCCGCAGCCACATTGGCAAGATGCGATTTTTATATCGGCAATGATTCAGGCCTGATGCATGCCGCCGCCGCTGCCGGAATTCCCACTTTGGGCCTGTTTGGGGCGAGTTATCCGGAAATCTATGCGCCCTATGGCCGCCAAGCCCATTACATCCGCACGCCGGAAAGTTTTGATGAGCTCACGAATTTCCCAGGCTACAGCCCCAGCACACTGGATCATTCACTGATGACAAGCCTCAATGTCGAAGCGGTTTATCAAAAAATCCATAGTATCCTGCGCGGGCATGGGTGAAATTATTTTGTTA
>JBDHTT010000002.1:0-58598 GCA_039808785.1 Alphaproteobacteria bacterium | reverse complement strand
GTTGAAGCCTCTGTTTCGACATTCATACAGACACAGCCATACCCATAGCCGGTGGGGCCATAGGCAACCCAACTTTTCTCGGTAAAGTCGGGCCAAGATGGAAATTGTGCTTCCGGTATTTCATACCCACCCTGAGCCTCTAAAATCCAATCTCCATCCCTATCCGCTAAGAAAACATTGCCAGGAGTTGGTTTTTTAAGCCAACCACATCTTTTTTCATCTGCGTAAGAAATAGATGAACACAAACACAGAACAAGTAAAAAAAGAACGAACGCTTTCATTTTATATCCAAATTGCTATATTTTCTTGTTTGATTACGCATCAATATTCGTAGCCTTAAGGGCGTTTTGTTGAATAAAGTCGCGGCGTGGTTCCACAATATCGCCCATGAGGGTTGAGAAAATATCGTTGGCTTCGGCGGCGTCATCAATTTGCACCTGAAGCAGTGAGCGCACTTCCGGGTCAAGCGTGGTTTCCCACAATTGTTCGGGGTTCATTTCCCCCAAACCTTTGTAACGCTGAATTTGCAAGCCCTTGCGCGCATATTCAAGTGTGGAGTTTAACAGCCCCATTGGCCCCGTGACAATCCCCAATTCTTTTCCCTTGGATTCAAGTGTTCCCGCACCCGCGAAATTTTCATCCATCCAAGCTTTAAAGCCCTGAACGCGCAGCGCATCGGGCGAGTTAATGGATTCCGACCCAATTCGGATCATCTCCGTCACGCCGCGCAGCGTGCGCAACAGGCGATAGCCTTCGCCTTCGTCAAAAAACACTTGCCATGATTTCTCATTTTTAGGGGCAAAATGATTTAGGCGTGTCGCCAGATTTTTGGCCACCTCATCGCCGCGCGCGAGATCACGGAGGTAAGCCGCCTCAAACACGCCGCAAAAGGCGGCCTGTTCCGTCAGGTAAAGATTATTAATGCGGTTGTTTAAATTGGTAAGGGCCTGGCGCATCGTGCGGGCCTTTGCGGCCAGATCAAGGAAATCACGGCCCGCGCGGGTCATACCGTCGCCGTCCGTATAGATGATTTCATCGCACGCCGCCTCAAGGAGGTAATTTTCCAACGCCGCATCGTCCTTAATGTAGAGTTCCGCCGCATTGCCGCGCTTGACCTTATAGAGCGGCGGTTGGGCGATATACAAATATCCGCGGTTAATCACATCGGGCATATAACGGTAGAAAAATGTGAGCAGCAGCGTGCGAATATGCGATCCGTCCACGTCCGCATCGGTCATGATAATGATTTTGTGATAACGGATTTTATCGACATTCAGCTCATCATGAATCCCGGTTCCCAGAGCCGTAATCAGCGTTCCCAGTTCTTGAGAGCCAAGGATTTTATCAAGCCGCGCCCGCTCCACGTTCAATATTTTTCCGCGTAGCGGCAGAATGGCCTGATTTTTCCGGTTGCGCCCTTGCTTGGCTGATCCACCGGCCGAGTCTCCCTCAACGATGAAAATTTCGGAATAGACAGGGTCGCGTTCCTGGCAATCCGCCAATTTTCCGGGCAGGTTAGAGATATCCATAACCCCTTTTCGCCGTGAAAGCTCGCGCGCTTTACGCGCAGCTTCGCGCGCTGTGGCGGCATCAATCATTTTTGAAATGATTTTTTTGGCTTCGGCCGGGTGTTCCTCCAACCATGTGCCCACACCTTGGAAAATCGCCTGTTCCACCACGGGGCGCACTTCGGAGGATACCAATTTGTCCTTGGTTTGGGAGGAGAATTTGGGGTCGGGCACCTTGACGGAAAGCACACAAGTCAGCCCTTCGCGCATATCCTCGCCCGAGAGCACTAAATCCTTGGCTTTTTTCGTCATGCCGTTTTCTTCGGCATATTTGGTGATTAAACGTGTGAGTGCGCCGCGAAAGCCCGCCAAGTGCGTACCACCATCGCGTTGCGGAATATTGTTGGTAAAACACAGCATGGTTTCGTGGTATGAGTCTGTCCATTCCATCGCCGCATCCACCGTGATTGTGTCCGATTGATACCGCACAGAAATGGATGGTTTAAACAATGTGTTTTTGTTGCGGTTCAGGTAGGTAACAAAACTTTCAATCCCGCCTTCGTAATAGAGGCGCGTTTCAACCGGCTCTTCACCGCGATCATCACGCAAAAGGATGTTTACGCCCGAATTGAGGAAAGCTAGCTCCCGCAAACGATCCTGCAGCGTGGCAAATTCAAATTCGGTAATTGTAAAAATATTGGGAGAGGGTAAAAAAGTTACCTCAGTCCCATTGCGGCCCGTATAGGGCGCCACAGATTTCAGCGGTGCCTCAGGCTCTCCATTACGAAATCGCACAAACCATTCATATCCGTCGCGCCAGATGCGCAAATCCAAATGATCGGAAAGCGCATTGACAACCGACACACCGACCCCGTGCAATCCGCCCGAAACCTTGTATGAATTCTGGTCAAACTTGCCCCCGGCATGAAGTTTGGTCATGATGACTTCGGCAGCGGACACGCCTTCTTCGGGGTGAATGCCCACAGGAATTCCGCGGCCGTTATCGCGCACGGTGATGGAACCATCGGCATTAATCCGCACCAAAATTTCATCGCAATGCCCGGCGAGCGATTCGTCAATCGCGTTGTCCACGACCTCATACACCATGTGATGGAGCCCAGTGCCGTCATCTGTGTCGCCGATATACATACCCGGACGCTTGCGCACGGCCTCAAGCCCGCGCAAAACCTTAATGGAGTTAGCGTCATAGGCTTTGGCATCTTCATGTGCTTGATCAATTTTTATCGCAGTTTCCGACATTGAAAAATCCTATCATCCGGCGGCGGCAGTGCTTAGGGTGATTTATCCCGCACGTGCCTTATAAATTTAGAAAATAGTTATAGCATAGTTACCATCAAAGACCAGTACAAAAGACAAAAAAAACCGCTTCGGAAGAAGCGGTTTTGAGTTTGGGTACTAAACGAAAATAGAGTAGCCCTAAATTAAAATTATGTCGTTCAAATCAACCACTAACGCCATATTTCAAGTTTTTTTGATCACCACAGTCATATCTTTTATTTTACTTTTTTATTTTAACCATCATAGAGAAGCCCTTAACCTTAACCCTATAATTCTAATTTACCTAAAATTTTACATAAAATCAAGTACTATTTTTTATAATTTTTCGTCTTTTTTGCCGCAGGGTGATTTTTTTATCAAAAGATGGGGGTTTAAACGCTTGCGTTTTCATCAGTGTGGTTTACTTTAGATGGGCATTTTCGTAGTCATACAAACGAAAGAGAAAAACATATGAATGATAAGAACTTAGTTGCTGATCATGGCCGGTTTTCAACGCTTTTCCCACGCTATACCAACACCGCCATTGCCCTACATTGGATGATTGCGATATCCATTATTGCTTTGCTGATTTTAGGTCTGACAATGGAGGATTTCCCCAAAGAATATCAGCGATTGGCCTATCAATCCCACAAATCCCTGGGTCTCACGGTCCTCATCCTAAGCATTGTGCGGATTGTGTGGCGATTGACGCATAAGGTCCCGCCCTATCCGGAGTCTATGAAATTATGGGAGAAAGTGGCGGCGCAGATTGTCCATGTCGGGCTTTACGTGCTGATGCTGGCGTTGCCATTGACGGGATGGGCGTTGGTATCGAGCAGCCCGTTGGGATACCCCACCATCTGGTTTGGGTTGTTTGAGTGGCCCGCCCTGCCGTTTTTTGCCAATGTTGAGGATAAAAAAGCCATATCTGATACGTTTGGTGATGTTCACGGAGCATTGGCCTGGATTTGCATCGCGCTGATTGTCATGCACGTGGGGGCCGCGCTGAAACATCAATTTATCAACCATGACGGGATTATGGCGCGGATGTTGCCATGGTTAAGAAAAGAAAATTAAGATCGTTGGTGTCCATGAAACAAAATTGTTACTGCCTAATTTTTGCTTTGACGCTGTGTGTGGCGGGAGTCAGCCCCGCATTGGCGGACACAAGCGGGGCCGCTCAGGCAAAAACGATTGAAGCCCCAAAAGATAATACTGCAGATGTTGCTGCGAATTGGACCATCGACCCCGACAGGTCATCCATTACATTTGGCGGCAGCGAAAGCGGCAACAAGTTTCAAGGGAAAATTGAGAAATATGAGGCAGCCATAGTCTTCGACCCGGAAAATTTGGAAAAAACCGCAGTTTTGTTGACGTTTGACATGTATACGGCCAAAACCGGCAATGCGTCCTATGACGGGGCGTTGAGGGGGGCGGAGTGGTTGAATATTGACCGCTTCCCCACGGCACAATTTAAACTTGGGTCTATCGTGCGGCAATCGGGTGGGGGACAAGCAGGGGATGTCCAGTCGGCGGATTATACGGTCACGGGGGATTTCACCCTTGCCGGGGTGACCAAACAAATCTCATTCCCCGCCCATATCAGTATCACAGACCGTTATCAAGCGGAGGCCCGGGCCAGTTTCGTGATTCCCAGACTGGATTACAATATCGGCCGCCAGGCAGATGGGGATGGCACTATTGTGTCTCAAGACATTGCCGTGAATGTTGCGATTGTGGCGCATTGAGCTGCATTTTGAGCGTAAAACTTAGTTAAGCTACTTTCAAATTATGCGGATTTGCTTGATTTTTTCTCACCGCTCAATTCGCTCAAAGCCAGTTCGCAAAATTCATCAAACACGCGCTGCGGCTCGATGGCGGAGAGATCATGAGATTCGAGTGCCTTAACACGCGCGCCCTGGGGGCCGTGTTTTTGGATGGTGCTTTTTTGGCTGCAAAACATCACCAATGTTGGGCAACCCGTCACGCAAATAAAGTGAATGGGGCCCGTATCATTGCCAATCGCGCCAACAGCCATACGCGCGAGTGCAGGCAGATCATCCAGCGATGTTTGCCCCGTCAGATTGACAACATCTTCAAACCCCTTGGCAATTTGGGCGGTTGTGTCGGCTTCGGCCTTTGTCCCGATCAGGGTCGGGTGGTATCCTTGGCGAATGAGTTTTGCACACAGGGTGCGGTAATGTTCAACCGGCCAGCGTTTTTCGGGATGTTGGGGCGATGATCCGGGAACAATCAAAATAAGCGGTTTTTTGAGTCCCAATCGCAATTGCAAGTTATCCTGATTTTGTTCGCCCATCCAATTGAGCGGATCAATGCTGACATCCTCAATCCCCGCCAATTTAAGCGTGGCCGCATGGCCGTGATAGGCGTGATATTTGGTGCGGTCGGGGGATGTATTGCGGTGGCTTGCGCCCTTTGCCGCACCCACCCATTCGGGACGGGGGGAGAATAACCGCAGGTAAAACCCGGTGCGGTCATTATTTTGCAAATCATAGACACGGTCAAAATGCGCATCATTGAGCGTTTTACGGAGTTTGAGCCATGCGCCCACCTGATACCATTTTGGTTTTTCATCGATCCAAACATCGTTAAAATAGCCGCTTTGGCGGGCCATATTGGCGAAGGGTTTGGTGGTCATCAGGGTGATATGGGCATCCGGGTGCGAGCGACGAATGGCGGCCATCGGACCCATAGCATAAATAAAATCACCTAATGCACCCAATTTAATAACTAGAATCTTGCCCATTTTATGTTCTCTTTACGATATTTGAGTTCAATTATTTGGTGAAACTTGTGCCCCCGTCATCACTTCGCGATAAACATCCATTGTGCGTGCGGCCATCAGTTCCTTGGAAAAATTCATGCGCGCATATGGAATAGATGTTTGAGCCAGATTTTGACGCTCCTGATCCGTGAGTGTCAACACAAAATCAATGGCCTGCGCCAAAATAACCGGATCATTGGGGGGGATGAGCCAACCGGTTTGGTTGGGGATAATTGTCTCCCGCGATCCGCCGATATCCGTGGCGATAATGGGTCGCCCCATGGCTTGGGCTTCCACCGCTATGCGGCCAAACCCCTCCGGTTCAATCGATGCGGAGATGACGATATCAGAGAGGCTATAGGCCACCGCCATATCCTGAACATGATCCAGAAGACGTACACGCGAGTCGAGGTCAAACATATGGATTTGAGTCTCAAGCTCTCGGCGATACTCGCTCCTTCCCTGATCGTCACCCACCAAAACGCAATATATGTTTTGGTCCTTAATCAGGCTCATGGCCTCAATCAGCACCGATTGACCCTTCCATTTCGTGAGCCGCCCGGGAAGCAGGATAATTCGCCCGCCATCGGGAATGCGCCAATTTTGCGCCATTTGGTGCATGCGTTCGGCAATGACGCGGGTGGGGTCGAATCGTTCAATCGGGATGCCGCGCGGAATAATGCGGATTTTTGACTCGTCAACTTCATATTGCGAACGTAGGTAATCCGCCACAAATTGCGAATTGGCAATTACCCGCTCGGCGCGAATGATTGAGGAATTATAACGGCGTTTCCATTCATTGCCGATGTTGAACGGCGCATGGCATGTGGTGATGAAGTGCGTAGGAGATATTGATTTGGATTTGAGCGTGGCGAGGTAACAACTCCAGGCCGGCGCGCGTGACCTGGCATGGACGATATCGACCTTATATTTATGAATGAGTCGTTGGATGCGCAGGGAATTGAGCCAAATCACCAGCGGATTTTTGGAATGCACCGGAAGTGTGATGTGAATTCCGCCGTGTTTTTCAATCTCTGCCACGCGCGGTCCACCATGAGAGACGACAATGGCGCGGTGCCCCGCTTTGGTCAGGGCTTCGGTCATATCCACCGCCGTTTGCTCGGCTCCGCCTGCGCCCAAATTCGGAATAACCTGCATCACAGTCCATCTTGCTTGCGGCAAATGAGAAGGAGACTTTACGGGGCGGGATTTTGTCATGGACACATTAATCTTTGGCCGGAAAAATTACAAAAAATTAAATTGCAAAAACTACCTAGTATGGCGCGCCCGGCGAGATTCGAACTCACGACCTTTGCCTCCGGAGGGCAACGCTCTATCCAGCTGAGCTACGGGCGCCTAAAAAATGGACAACATATACTCGAAATACTGAATTTCTGGGCGTTGTCACTTCGCTCCTTACGTAGAATCCCTACGCTACGTCGCTTGTTCCTAGCCAGCAATTCAGTCTTCCAAGTATAACAGGATTGCGTTTTATCAGAAGATCACCGCAAAGGCAAAAGATAATTTTTGCGCTTTTTGTAATCGAATTTCATTATGAACAGGTTTGAAGGATTTCCTGTGCGGCTAAAAGCGGGTCATCGGCGGCGGTAATGGGGCGGCCTATTACCAGGTGCGTTGCTCCCAAATCAAGAGCTTGCGCGGGTGTCATTGTCCGTTTCTGATCATCCTGCGGTGTAGAATTCGTTGAGGAAGATTGTGCGTTCATAGTGCTGGCTGAGGGCCGGATGCCCGGTACCATCAGCACGAAATCACGGCTTAACTGCGCGCGCACCATCGCAATTTCGTGAGCGGAGCATACAATCCCCGCCAAACCGCATTCATGCGTGAGCCGCGCAAGACGCATGACCTGCGCGGAGGTCCCCTCAACCTGTCCAACCTTAGCCAAGTCATCATCATTGAGAGAGGTCAAAATCGTCACGGCAAGCAATTTGGGGCAGGGGAGGTTGAGCTTGGCTGCCTCCTCCATCATTGCCTCTTGCGCCATGCGCATCATGGCTGGGCCGCCGCTGGCATGAAGATTGATGTAATCCACGCCCAATTTGGTAACTGCGCGGACTGCCTGGGCGACAGTATTGGGAATATCATGGAATTTTAAATCTAGAAAAATCGGGCTGTTGGGACAGGCATTCTTGATTGACTGCACACCTGTTGGACCGTTGGCCATGTAATACTCAAGCCCCAATTTAATGCCAATCTCCAGCGGAGAGAGTAATGTCGCGAGGGAAACGGCACGCGCCATATCCTGCGTATCAAGCGCACAAAAAATTTTCGTCATGATGATGCCTTTTTCAAAATGGAAATTTTATATGGCATCAACGGGCATATTTTTCAACCTTTGTTTGGCTTTGCGATATTGCTGGCGCGTTTCTGAACCGTTGAGCCAAACAATTACCGCCCCCCACAAAAACCCCATAATCACAGAGCCGAAAATAATGAGTGAGAGCGAAAGCCCGTTTTGCTCAAAAAAGGGTGGTAAGGTGAAATGAACTTCCTGCGCATTGGTGATTAAAACCCAAATCATGGTCAGTATGAACACGCAGCTCACAAGCATTTTAAAAACGGACATCATAAGTAACCCCAAAACAGCGTGGTGTAGTTGAATGAATGCGGATGACAAGAGTAGCGTTTTGAACGAGATTTGAGTGGGGAGGATGAACTACACAGTGTAAAATCTTGTAACTTCAGCGCACTTTAGCGCAACTCAACCCATGATGCAAGATACGCAAAGAGGATAAACACGATCAAGCTTTAGTGTTATAGTCGGAGTCAGACTCTGTGTCATGAGAAAGATTTAATTGGATTTTCAACTCCTTGCCGGTTTTAAAAAACGGGTGAAATTTATCACCCACTTGAACGGCTTCCCCGGTTTTAGGGTTGCGCGCGCTGCGCGGGGCGCGTTGCTTGACTGAGAATGTCCCAAAGCCGCGCAGCTCAACCCGATCGCCGCGTTTTAACGCTTCGGTAATGGCATCGAAAAAACAATTTACAATAACCTTGACGTCTTTGACAAAAAGATGCGGATTCCGATCCGCCAAAATCTGAATCAAATCCCATCGAGTCATGCGTGAATTCCTTTGCCGTTACAACAAGTTACGTATAATTATGATCATAAAAATATCTTGTGTCAATAAAAATAATAATTTTAGAATATAATTATAAAAAATTATTATAATATACTATAAGCCGAATGTATCGTCCACAACCGGCATATCCTCAATCAACAGCGATTCATTGGAGAGTTGTACTAATCCATCGGGTTTAGCCGTCACATCCGCCTGAAACAGAGAATCGCGGAACATCATTTGAGCCTGCATGTAGAATGTGCCGTCCCCTGTATCTGTGGCGTGAAAGGCTATCGGCCTGATTAATTTTCCGATCGCATTTTTGGCTGCCATAGGCGGTTCCTCACGCCATGAAATATCATCCACTGTTTCGACAATGATAAAACGTCCATGCCGACCGCGTACAAACGTAAAAAAGAATCGTACATAATCCTTGACCGTGTCGCGGGTTAAATAAATGGTGGGTTGACCATCGGCATTGGTTTTTTTATTGAGGGCATAAATCGGGCCATTGGTGAAATCAAGCACGATGAATTCGTCCCCCTTAGCGATTAAAAATCGTCGTGCCGCAGGGTTGCGTGAATGATCCGTCATATCATAAAAACGGTATCCGGGATAAAACGGCAAATCGCGCACCATAATAACGGTTTGTTCGGGATTAAAGGAAATACCGTCAAAGGCTTTTTTGGTATGTGCGATGACTTCTTCGACCTCAAGTCGGTCCAACTTCACATAGGCATCTTGAAACATGATTGATTCCTTCTTACTCGCGATCGTGATATGAGGATTTTTAAGCGTTGGGTAATTTCCAAGCAGTTTTGGTTGTTCTGTTAGATTTTACGGATACTAGTTTAAAAAGGCTTGCATTTCAAGATGCTCGCTAACCTTTACTGGGACGTTTGCATTTGAGAGAAGTAAGTACCTACCAATTTTTAAAAAATTAGACTCGATCTGTAAAGAGCGCATTGAAAATAGTCACTCTTTTTATTTTCCTAAATACACATAAAATTAATGATTTTCCCTTATAGTTAAGGTAGGGTAAAATCCATAAAATTTGACATAAATTAGAATGTGGTCAAAAGTAACAAAAGAGGGTTAGGAAATGAATAGAGGCTTTAGGCGTACGGACTGTGGTTTTAGCTTACTTGAGCTGTTATTAGCCGTGGTTATGATGGCGATGGTGATTCTCGGGGTTGCAGCAATTGTTAGCCGTCAGGGTGATGAGGCGAATGCAAATGTCGTGGCTCTGCAAATCAAAACTATTGGCGATGCCGCAAGCGAATATATTAAGGATAATTATGGTGCTTTGTTGGCTAATACGGCAGCTGCTAATTCTAAGGTGATTATTACCCTGCCCATGCTTACTAATGCCGGATATTTGGGTGCGGGATTTAACGCGGCCAATAGTTTTAACCAAAATATGTGTGTGGTGGTGCGCCGTTCGGCCAATGCTGCCAATAATCTTTTGGGCCTGGTGGTAACCGAGGGCGGCGCCGCCATTGATGATCTGACCTTAGGGCAAATTGCAGCGACCATCGGTGGGCCAGGAGGAGGGGTTTACGGGCTTAATCCCACTCAAGTCACCGGAGCTTTGGGGGCATGGAATTTTCCAACCAATACTTTTGCTGGAGCAACTGTTGCAGGCGCGTTGCCCGGATCACAGTTGGCAGGAAGAAACTGTAGTGGGGCTGCGGGAAATGTCGTGCTTGCGGCGGGGCATCCGACCATGTCACTATGGTTCGCGGATGGTGCATCGCGATCAGCTAGTGGAACTCTTTACCGTAATGCTGTTGTTGGGCAGCCTGAATTGAATACGATGAACACTCCATTAATTATGGGGGCTGCAACAGTGCAGACTGTCGGGAACGCCTGTGCGACCAATGGTGCAATTGCCAGAGATGCAAATGGAGCCGTTCTATCCTGTGCATCCGGAGTATGGGCTAAGGGGAGTGCTTTTTGGGGGGATCCGGTGGCCAATTTGGCGGCGTTGGGTGCCTGTAATGCAGCCGTTGCCGGAAAAATGGTCATGGTGAGATCAACAGCTGGAGCGGCCTTTAACACCCATCCCTATGTTCCCTATACTTGTGACGGAGCCGGAACGTGGAAGGCCGTGGCAATTGATCAGAATGGAGACCTGAATGTAAGAGGGACATTCCATGCCGACGGATATACAACTATTGATAATGATATGACCGTTTCGGGTACTGCTAATTTTGGCCGGGTACGGGTTGCCAATAATTGGGGAGATCACAATACTGTTCAAGTAGGAGGTAGTCATTTCTACGGAAGCTCTGCAGCTGAAGGGCATAATACATACATAGAACAGGATGGGAATGTATATCTGAGGGGAGCGAGTGATAATAACCCCAGGAGTATTTTTGCAAATTGGATGATTGGTAACTATTTTTATCCGCAAACCACAAATAATGAAGGGTGGGGGTGTTCTCCCAACGGGTTGATTAGCAAGACGAGTAATGGATCTACTTTATCGTGCGTTAGTGGTATTTGGAGAAATGTAGCAAGCGTGGGGAAGTTTGGAGGTACTTTCGAACGTCAATATATTCATAAACCGGCAGGCTGGGGGTTCTGTTGGCAGCCAAATCCCTACACAGGTGGCTGCACATGCCCGAGTGGATATAGTCCAATGATGGTGGGCATGACATACCATTTCAAAGAATGGGATGGCGGTGGTTTTGTATGTCAGTAACCATATGTGGCTTGAAATCTAGGTGCTTAGTTGTTTAGTCCCAATGATTGATGGTACAATTATAACGCCATTGAAGAAGTAGGAGTTATGGAACGTGGTTGTACCGAACCCAGGGAGATGTAGTTCAGTGATCACAAAACCTTCAAGTTGGGGATGGATTTTAGTGTCTTAATGCCTTAGTAATAAAAAGATGTTAGAAATCTTTCCTTTTCACAAATTTTAATCCAGGAGTTATAATCATGGAACTCGCAATTCACGGCAAACAGATTGATGTGGGGGATTCCCTGCGTGCGCATGTCACAAAAAAATTAGAGGATGTCAATGCCAAGTTTTTTAATCGTGCCATTGATGTCACGGTTACCCTCTCTCCCGAAGGGCATGGATTTGTAAAAAGCCATGTCTCGCTCAGGGTGGGCAAAGATATTATGGTTTCTGCCAATGCGGTTGAGGCCGATGCCTATGCGTCCTTTGATTCGGCCGCAGAAAAAGTGGCCAAACAATTGCGGCGCTATAAAAATCGGCTGCGTGATCACCATGCCTATCTGGAGCAAACGCCCGAAGCGGAGATGACCAAGGCATTAAATTATGTCCTGGCCACCAAACAGTTGGATGGGCATCACGATACAAAAAATGAAGATGAAGGTAGTGAGTTTGAGCGTGGCGATGCCCCCGTCATTGTTGCCGAGGAAGCCACTCAAATCCAAAAAATGAGCGTCCATGACGCGGTGATGCGCATGGATCTCTCTGGTCAAACCGCCATATTATTCCGCAATCCAAAAAATAATCATTTGAACATGGTGTATCGTCGTGCAGATGGAAATATCGGTTGGATTGAACCTCAGGACGATGTTGCGTAGTTAAGTTCCTGATTTAAAAATCCCCCTTAACCCATTGTGTTTTAAGGGGGATTTTTTATGATCAATCTTGTTGTGGGCTGAAAAAGGAACTACCTTTTTCCAAAGCTTTTATGCGGGCCGGATTTTGCCGCAGGTTTTCCGCCGGTTGCAAAGGACTTACCTTGAGGTTTGCCGCCTTTTGCGCCATTAGGTTTCGATTGCCCAAAACCGGAACGAGAATTTCGCTCACCGTCCTTGTGCGGTTTAAATTTTGCGGCGGAGTCATTTTGGCCTGATTTCTTAAATTTGAAATCATTGCCGTTGGTGCTCAACGGATCAAAAGATTTCTTACCCATGGGTTTTTGGTCTCTGAATTCCCTATTTTCCCGCGGTTGATGGTCCCGTGATTGATGATCGTGAGGCGGACGGGTGTCACCGTCAAATTTTCTGGGTCGATCATCATTTCGCCGCTCTTGAAACTTTTCGGATCGTTCTGGTCTCTCCGGTCTTTCTGATCTTTCGAAACGTTGTGGTCTGTCTGATCTGTCGAATTTTTTGAAATGACCGTCTTGGTTGGAATAACTATCCTCCCCTTTACGATCAAAATTTTTGCCATAGGGCTTATCGAATCTTGAAGATGAGTGGGAGGATGAATTTGCGGGGGCGGATTTTTTGCTCTTCCAGCTGTCTTTCCATGAGGCAGGCTTACCGGAGGAAGAACCCCCATTCGCATAACCCGAACCGGAGCGTGGCCCGCGGTTTCCACCACGGCCCTGACCATTGCCCCTATTTCCCTGGCCATGAGATTGGCCGTTTTTATTATGGTGTTTTTCGGGGTTCATCAGGCGGTCAATGGCCGCCCATTTGATGCGGTCCTGGCCGGAGATCAGGCAGATAGCCTCACCCTCCGCGCCATTGCGTCCGGTGCGGCCAATGCGGTGAATGTAATCTTCGGGGCATTGCGGCAAATCGTAGTTAATAACAGTTTCCAGCAAAGGAATATCCAGACCGCGGGCCGCAACATCGGTGGCCACCAAAATTCGCGTATCATTTTTGCGGAATTTTTTCAAAACGCGGTCACGTTGAGCCTGGCGCAAATCGCCGTGGATGGCTTCGGCGGAGTGATTATCATGTTCCAGCCGCCGCGCCAAGCGGTCAGCACCATGCTTGGTTTTCACGAAGACAATAATCTGACCCGAACGTGCATCCAGCAATTGCACCAATTGGTCGTGCTTGCCGTCATCATTCACATGGATCAATTCTTGTTTTATTTTTGGCGCCGCCATATGCGGTTGGTGGGTTTCCACGCGCGCAGGATCGGTCAAATATTTCCCCGCCAAACGCATGATATTGGGTGGCACCGTGGCGGAAAACATCAATGTTTGACGCTTTTCAGGTAGGTAGGCGGCAATTGCCTCCAACTGCACGCCAAATCCCATATCAAGCATGCGGTCGGCTTCATCCAGCACCAAGAAATCTGTTTTTGACAGGCGCAGAGTATCGCGTTCTAAATGGTCGTTAATCCGTCCCGGCGTGCCGACAATCAGTCGCGGATGAGTTTGGAGTTGCTTGAGCTGTTTAAACATCGGCTCACCCCCGATCAAGAGGGCGGAGCGAATGCTGTGCCCCTCAGGAATAAAGCTTTTGAGTTGGACCATCACCTGCATCGCCAGTTCGCGCGTGGGAGCCATCACCAGCGCCGATGAATAAGTATGATTGATCAGATGATGAATAAGCGGCAGGCCGAACGCCGCGGTTTTGCCCGTCCCGGTTTGCGCGGTGCCCAGAATGTCTTTGCCCTCCAAAGCCAAGGGAATCGATGATTTTTGAATGGGGGTTGGGGTGGTGAAATCAATAGTTGAAAGTTTACCCAATATAGCCTGATGCAGGCCGAAGTCAGAAAATCCGGTCATAATATATATCCTTAATCTAAACCGTGAAAACCTACCCCTAACTTCACCTGCGGCTTGTGTCACAGCGAAACCACGAACAGGTTTTAAGTGATGGTCCCACCATGGAACCACCGTGAGTTAGTGTCAATCGCCCGGCACATTATCAACAAGTTGATCTTACGCTACACAACTGGCTCTCGTTCAACACGGCTGATTTTAAAGATTAAAACCAATTATCTGGACTAAAAGTTTACTGCGTGGGGATGTTTACATCCCACAGGGGCAATTAAAAAATCCCCTTCATGTCCGGTGCGGAAAAAAAGCTTTTTAACTCTTCCTCAGCTTTATACGTGAAACTGTGAATAAAAGCAAGAAAAAGCCAGTGTCAAATCGTGCAATTAAATATTGACCTTGACGTATGTTTTATTAATGAGGTGATCTTTTATATCGTCTTCGCTCAATTTGGCACGTTTTAGCATCGTTGCAAAATCACCATGCTTGACGCGGGCGTGGCCTTCCTCCGTACTGGCCGCGCGGTAATAAAGGAGCAAAAAAACCCGTATGGCGGCTGTAAGCGTGCTCATGCGATGTTTGCGCAGCGCAATGAGAGAGCATATATGATGGATGGTTGCTTGTTCCCGTGTGGCAATGTCATAGAGCGCATCCCACATTTCAGGTTCCAACCGCACCGATGTGCGTCGCCCCCCGATACATATATTTTTACCGATGAGTGAGGATAGGCTATCCTTCATCGCGCGTTGGGAGATGGTTCTAAACGGAGAAGTTTCAGATTCTAGAGACTCAGAATATTGAAGATACTGATTTTTACTTTTTGAACTCATAATTTGTGCCTTTTGTGTATACATTACACTCATAAGTATATATATTTAAAAATACAAATCAATCTAAAGTTGATAAATTTTAGATTTTAATCAGATTGGTCGGGTTGACGGCTTTTTTGCCTTTGCGAATTTCAAAGTGGAGCTGTGGCCACGCCACATGGCCACTTGTGCCCACTGTCCCAATGGTTTGCCCGCGCTTGATAACATCGCCCTTTTTCGCAAGCATCTTATCCATATGAGCATAGGCTGTGACATACTCGCCCCCGTGCTTAATCAAAATCAGGTGCCCAAAACCGGAAATTTCATCCCCCGCATAAACCACAATGCCGTTTTGCGCCGCCCGCACCGGTGTTCCGCGCGCTGCCGAAATATTCACGCCGTCATTGTGCAAACCATCTCTTTTGGGGCCAAAGTTGGAAACAATCTTACCGGATACGGGTGTGAGGAATCCCGGGCGATTTAGATCCGGCATATCCGTGATAACTGCCGGTGAGAGATGCGTGGATTGAGTGTCCATACGCTCATATCTTAAAACTCTGGATGGGACGCATGCGGACTCATGTACAACATTGCACCTTGCCGGATTTGCTGCGAGTTTGCCAGAATCCTTGCTAAAAGGTGGAAGGGATACTCGTGTGATTACTGTATGGGACTTTTGTCCGGTTTGAACTTCCGCCACTTGCGTGCCTATGGTTGCATGGGCATTGACGGGGTGTGTAGTCTCTTCTTGTGGCTGAGATAAGCGTAATACTTGCCCTGCGCGCAATTGATAAGGAGGTGAGAGATGATTGATCTTAATAATCTCCGCAGGAGTCACGTCAAATAACTGCGCAATACGTGGCAGGGAGTCGCGTGGCTGAACTGTATATAATCGTGGCGCAGGAATTTTGATTCGTGCGCCATTGCCCAATTTTCCTGGCTGCTCAAGATCGTTTAACCGAACCATATCGTTCAAATCGACCTGATAAGTTTGGCTGACGGACAAAAGCGTATCTTGGGGTTGGAGCGTGTAATAACCGAGCGAGGCCTGGTTTTCATCTTGCAGAGAATATTGATAGCTTGGAACCGTTTCACCGCCCTGTGTACAGGCTGTGAGCCCCATCATCAAAAGCCCCATAAGGCTAAAAGCTATATATTTCAGGTTTTCACGCATTTCAAGCAATCATGCTCAATGTTGAATGTGTTAAATTCAGGCAGTCAAACTGTCTAAATCCTCCGGGTTATACGAGTTCTGGCGCGGCGTATGGGGAAGTAACGGTACAAACCGCACGGGAATTAAATTTTGTATGGCAATGACGTCTTCGGATTCTTTTTTATAGCGTTTCAAAATCTGGGTTTCCGTCTGGGCCCCCACCGGAATTATTAGGATTCCGCCAATTTTAAGCTGGGACAGTAAAGCGGGCGGAGGTTCCTCCTCGCTGCTGGCGGTGACAATAATGCGGTCGAATTGTTGTTCTCCGGGCCAGCCTTTCATGCCATCCCCGGCAAGTGTGGTGATATTACGTAGTTTCATTTTGCTAAACCGCCGCTCGGCCAGCTCTAACAGGGGGCGGTGACGCTCAATCGTATAAACACGGCGCGCCAATTGCGCTAGAACAGCTGTCTGATAACCTGACCCCGTGCCAATCTCCAAAACAATATGCGATTTTTCCAGCTCTAATTTTTCTGTCATATAGGCCACGATATAAGGCTGGGAAATCGTTTGACCCAAGCCGATCGGCACGGCCTGATCCTCATAGGCATGAACCTGGAAAGCCGGAGGAATAAACTCCTCCCGCGGCACACGTTCAATCGCGCTGAGGACATTCGTGTCGGTAATCCCGGCCTGACGCAGCTGGATGATTAGACGTATAAGGGGTGGGTTTAAGTGAGTCATTGCAGAAATATCGGATAATTCGGATAATATTGAGTGGTTCTAGGACGAGTCCATGAGTAATTCTATGATTATGCGTCATTCTAACCGATATCACAAATCCGTTCATAAAATCTTAACAGGCCCTGCAGAAACCTTAAACCTAAAAATATGTGCGCGGATTTTTTTCTGTATTGCTTGCTGCATTTTTTTTCAAATCCATATTGACAAACATGGGATTTATAAATAAAAGTTCACCAGCGTTACACGCCGTTCATAAACGCGGCATTGCTATTCCCTGATAGCTCAGCGGTAGAGCAATCGACTGTTAATCGATTGGTCGCAGGTTCGAATCCTGCTCAGGGAGCCATTTACAAGCTTTTTACCTTCCAATAAAATTCAAAAAATCAAAAGAAACATAAGCTCTACGGGTATATTCTATCCAGTGGATTCTAGGGATATTTATTGCAATCCAGAAAACATACGAGTAGAGTAGTGAGTAGAAAGCAAAAACGATGCCTCTCACAGAGCTTGCCATTAAGAATTTAAAGCCCAAAGCCACACTTTATCGCGTAGCAGACAGCAATGGACTATGTTTAGAAGTCACGCCCACAGGCAGCAAGTTGTGGCGATACCGTTTTTATCACCTTGGCAAAGCCCAAATGACAGCCCTTGGCAAATATCCCGCCGTTTCACTATTACAAGCCCGAAAATTAAGAGATGATGCCCGCGCAGTTTTAGAATCAGGCAGACACCCTACCCTTGAAAAGAAAGCCCGAAAACTTCGCCGCGCTCTCGAAGGTAGCAACACATTCGAAAAGGTTGCCAGAATGTGGATGAAAACAAAGGAAAAAGGCTTAAATAAAAAATATGCAAAACAAAACTTAGAAAGATTGGAAAAACTAGTTTTTCCGACCATAGGGGCTTTACCCATTACAGACATAACCATTCCCGATGTTGTTCGTGTTGTGGAACGTATTGGCAATCGTGGCACAATCGAAACAGCCAAACGCATGAAACAATTAATCGGGCAAGTATTCAGATATTCAGCCCAACGTGGATTATGCGACCACAACCCTGCCGCCGATTTACGTGATATTTTACCCAGCGCCGAAGAAAAACACCATTCTTGCATTCCGATTGCCGAACTTCCCGAACTTCTTAAAGCTATTGAAGACAGACAGCCTGACTTTAGCAAATACGCCATGCAACTATTGGCACTTACTTTTGTAAGAACTGCCGAGATGATTGGCGGGCGCTGGGAAGAAATCGACTGGAATCGTGCCGAATGGCATATCCCTAAAGAACGCATGAAAATGAAACGCCCCCATGTTGTGCCATTGGCAATACAGACAATAGACCTTTTGAAAGAAATTCATAAACTCACGGGGGATACAGAACATATCTTTCATAGCCCAGCCAGCAAATCGAAACATATCAGCAACGGCACTGTTTTGATGGCACTTCGCCGCATGGGATACCAAGGGCGCATGACAGGTCACGGATTCAGAACCCTTGCCTCTACCATCCTCAATGAAAAAGGCTATGCCCCCGATGTTATCGAACGCCAACTAGCCCACGAAGATAGCGACAAAATCCGTTCAGCCTATAACCGCGCCGAATATCTATTAGACCGCAAAAAGATGATGCAGGATTATGCGGATATTCTGGATGGGATGAAGGCAAAAACCAACAATGTAACAACTCTCTCGAAACAGGCGATTAGACATGAAAAATAATGAGCCCACTATATTTGGTCTTGCAGGAGAACTCCCTTCTAGTATTACCACAGAGAGAATTGAACAAAAATTTGGCGGAGAAAAAGTACTCACGCTTGAAGATGCTCAATTTTTACTCGACTACGTTCACAAACTTGAGAATGAAAATAAGCGATTGCGGCTTGTGATAGCCCTCAAAAACTACAAAAGACCTCGGGGACGACCTAAAAAAGCAGAATCAATAATTGACGAAAAATTGCCCAAAGGAAAAAGGGGGCGACCTCCAAAAAACATGAGCGATAGGGATTTATTGACAAAAATAGAATTTCTTAAAAAGAGGGAGAATATATCCTCCGACAAGAAAATTTTAGAGAAGATAATCGCTTCTTGTTTTTCTTCAAAGGGGAAGAGAACATCTCGAGTAAATGATCCTGATGTGCAGAGCATGATAAAAACTGGAAGAACTCGAATTTCTAAAGCCAGAAAATCCCAAAAACAAAAATAAAATAACACCATTTATTTTGCATTTTTATGGGATAGAAAGAGTGACATCTTTTTGGGGTTAACCTCTCACAAAAGGAGTCAATAATGCCAAAAATCCTTACCGGGGCAAGAGCGATAATCTCTCAAACGCGCTCAATAAATTTATGCGTGAGCATGATGTTTTTCCGTCACAGGAGCACTCGCTCTATTCGCTGCGCCATTCGTTTCAGGATCGGTTGATTCTGGCCGAAGCCCCGGAGCGGATTCAAGCGGATTTAATGGGCCATGCCATCTCCCGCCCGCGCTATGGTGACGGCGCCGGCCTCGCGCAAAAGGCAGAATGGATGGAGAAGATTAGCATTGAGGGGGAAGAGTTTTAAAAAACTTACCCATATCTTAGAACAGATGCGCCAAAATGCTGCTCACCAATTGTCACATCATGCAGCTTTTGCCCAAGAAATTTATCTCGCAAAGCTTTAATCAGATCATAAATATGCTCTGTTTTAGGGGTATGCTCAATACCTAACAAATTCATATCAATACCGCATGAGTGCATGAGATGAAGAAAGCCACGATGAACTGACTGGTTTTTCTCATGATCATCTCCGCGTGCATGGCCTAAGAGTATCAATTTTTGTTGCGCAGGGTCGATATTTCCCGAGCATCGCAAACGTGTACTATTGAGCATCTCCATCGTAGTTCCTAAGCCACCAGCACCGGCGATTTCCAAATTAGCGTTAGAGAGGTCCGCCTCACGCTCTTCAAGCGTATCATGAATTCGAATAACAGCATGTTGCTTATCACACGGTTGCAGTTCAAACAACCCCTCAATCGCCATTGTCTCAGTATACTGACAAATAATAAGTTTATTGGAGCCTTGGGATAATTTTTTTCTTTCTTCAATAAAACCTTGAGCGGCCGCCCTCATCAGCCCCATATTTCCGCCGCCAATTTTCAAGTTGCAGCCGTTTTTGGCTAAATAACAACCTAAATTATATAAATCCTCTTGATAAAATTTATTCTCATTCGTTGCTGAACAATAGAGAGTCACGGTAAAGCAATCATGATCCTCTTTTCCCGCACACCGCTCAATTTGTTCTAACATATATCCCTGAATGGGCGTAACGATTGAACGTGAGTGTGGTGACCGTAAGCTTTCAACAATTGTTTCGGCAGCGTTATTTTGATCACAAAGACGCATTAATTGCTGTAAATCAGGAGTCAGAAGACCTTCTGATTGTAAAACTGTGACATGCTCCAAAAATTCTGAATAAGCTTTAACTAAAACAACCGGCCTGATATCATGTTGTAATTGTTTGGCCACTATAGCCCTACAAAGATAGAGTAAATTGGCAATGCTCTGGTGGGTTTTTTGGTGTGGACTCGGATGATTGGCTGGGAAGTGTAATTCCCCAAAATAATGGACGCCTCCCTTTAAAACCAGTTTAAGAATTTCGTCTCTTATGTTGTCCAGAAAATGGCCTTGAGGCTTAAACCTATCGCGCGAAGCAGGATAAGAACTATGATATTCTTTCAAATGTTTACCTAACCCTACGGCGTGCGGGTAAAGTTCCCTCATTCTTTCCACGATTTGACGCCATACTAACGTTTCATCGGTGACAACACCGGACCGCACATTCGCGGGTATTAATGAGAATGCCCACAAAAATGGTACATTAGGCAAAGAAAACTCAGAAGATAATAGGCGCGTATAGGGTTTTAACCCTTTCATCAAACTTATCAGGATTCGTGTAACCATCGCAGTTGCACTTTGTACTCTCCAGTGCGGATATTCAGCAATGGTGTCCCCCCCATCTCCGCGCACCAAGTAGTCCTGAGTACTTGGCTCGCTTCCTACAGCCACGCCCTTAGGTTTATCGGATACTGTCAAAATTTCTGTATGATGTGCGTGTGTTGCCTCTGCAACTATCAATTCTATTTTCCTATCCATACTAATTGTTAGTTTTTTTACCTCGAGCACTCGCGCTAAAGAAATACCTATCATGGAGGCTGAATCATAGGCCCTAAGATCAGATCGTTTAAAAATGGGATTTTGAGAACAAAAGAGCTTAACGCTTTCTTCTAATTTTTGAAAAAAAACTCTTGTGTTGAGCGAACGTATGGCGTGTGCCAGCTCAACACCGGGTATCATAAACCTCTTCCTCATCTTGTGCATGATAGAATCGAAGATTGATTGATCAAAAATATCTGTTCTTCGTGTTATGCAATCATGCGCTGTTTTTTTCTCAAGACAGAATCCAAGCCCTCCATCATGCGCAACGATAAGGGCCGCGTGGGGATGTATCATGGATTTACTTAAATGCTCATGGATTTCCTCATCACTTAAATTTAGAATGTGGTATATAGCAGCTATAAACTTTTCATGAGCATTTCCTACGAAACTAGCTGTTTCTTCGGGCGGCGATTGTGTTTTTCCAAACACATTATGATGATGCAATACTCGTATCTCTTCACCCAAGGCTGCGCTTATATTTGCCGTCTTGTTGGGATCAGTCGTGGCGATAATGAAAGTTCTAGTTGGAGTATCATTTTTCGGTGGGACGGGATGGTGATTTGTCATTTTAGGAGATAAAGTATTAATCCGCTCAGCCAAGCTCCCCTCATCTTTACGGATATGAACCCCTAAGACGTTTAACATATTACAATTTATGCCAGAATTTGCCAATAAATTTGAAACGATATCATATGGATCAAAAATCATAATTGGGGGAGGTTGTGGTCCTGAATCCGATTCTGAAATCCTTTCAATAATCACTTCAAGTGCTTTTAAAAGTGCCGGCGGATGAGCAGCAAAAAAAATTGGGATCGCTGAACCCGGTTCCGCATTGCGAAACTCCTTACTAATTGGAAAATCACTTAATGCTGGAAATTTTATTAAAGGATATTGACCACTTTTCATACAGCGACCAATTATTATGCGCATTTGTTGAACATGGCGAACCATATGGGGGAAAAAACTTGTCTTACTCAGTTCAGACAGGTCATGTTCAGTGGCATTAGGGGGAGCAATCAGGGCAGCCGGCTCATAGGGTATATCGGCATTGGCATGAAGGATAAGAAAAATTTTTTCCAAATAGGCAATGATATCGGCGGAAAACTCGCCGCGTGAAATCTTTCCGCCTTGAGATATAGTTTGTATTGCCCTTAAGTACGCTCCAAGCTGTGCAATCTGATCAGGCACGGTCACTCCCAATTACGCAAATTTTTCTGCTTTCTAACCAAAACTTTGAAAAAAAGCAAACTTTTTTATAAAAAAATTTGTTTCGCGATATGTGGAATAATGATAAAGCTCAGACAAGGAAAAATATAGACCAAATTTTTTAAGGATAAATAAGGATAAATCATGACCACTTATGCCGATTTAGGAGCCCAGTTACTTCGCGATTCCGCCGCTTTTTTTCGCACGATTGCTGAGCAGAATGAGTCGCTGCGCGAACAAATGAACGCAAATGCTGAAGTTTTTGATGAAGTGGCGAATTTACTTGAGACTAACCCAACGGGCGATGTCACTGAGGGTGGCTTTGGCATGGCGCATGACCATGAGGGCGGATGTTGCGGCGGACACCACCATCATCATGATGATGAGGCCGATGAAGGGCATGATCACGAGGGAAAATCCGGTTGTGGCGGTAAAGGCCAGTGCAAACACTAAAATTTAATCAGTTTTGTGGTCTCTAGTTCGGATCATGATGACTCCGAAAACCGATCTTGCGGCTTATTACGCGCATATTCGCGCCCTTCTTAAAGAGTTTGGGGTTGAGTGCGCGGAGCTTGAGGCGCGGATATTGATTGAGGATTTATGGCTCAATGCCCAGCGAAACGCTGGGCAAAAGCTGGGTGAGCCGCTTAAAACGCTCAATGAAGCGATTTATAGCGCGGAGGCTGCCTTTATCCCTGATTCGATCCGGGAAAAAATTAATCAGGCCATCGTGCGGCGTGCGCAAGGGGAGCCGTTGGCGCGAATCCTAGGATATCGTGAGTTTTGGAAGGATCGATTTTTGATTTCTCCGGCCACGCTCGAACCCCGCCCTGATACTGAAATTTTGATCGAATCGGTGTTAAAAAAATTCCCGATTGAGCCCGCAGAGGGGCTTAAATTCCTTGATTTGGGAGCGGGGAGCGGGTGTATACTCCTCAGTTTGTTGGGTGAATATCCGCATAGTTTTGGCTATGGCATTGATATCTCACCAGGGGCGTTGGAGTGCGCGCGGGCCAATGCCGATCGTTTGGGATGTTCCGCGCGGGTGGAATTTATTTGCTCAAATTGGTGTGAAAAATTGAGCGGTGATTCGAAATTCGATGTGATTGTCTCTAACCCGCCCTATATTCCGTGTGCGGAAATTGGTGATCTGGCGCGCAATGTGCGGGATTTTGACCCGATTTTGGCCCTTGATGGCGGTGCGGACGGACTTGATCCCTATCGCGAATTGATCGGAAGTTTAAAGCAATTTTTAGCACCAAACGGGTGGGTTTTTTTTGAATGCGGCATCGGTCAAGCGGAAAAAATCGCGATGATGGCAAAAAAATCCGGGGCTGTGGAGGTTGAAATAACCAAGGATTTGAGCGGTATTGAGCGGGTCGTGGAAATTTCGTATGGGGATAAGTGAAAATTTTTTGAATAAGGGGATTGCGTGAATCATTTTTGCTGGGCATTCTCACTTCATGTTCACGACAATCGAAAAAAACACTTTATCGCGATTGCAGTGAGACAAGGTTCAAAAAACTACAGAAATGAGTCCTTGTAATAAAAAGGACTTTTCAACTTATCCACAATAGGGTAGGCTGGAGATGAGTTTTACCGAATCAGGAAAACAAGATTAGGAGAGCACATGAGATACGGGTCAACTGCGCGTAGAATGCGTAATGGTTCCAACAATAACGCCGGAAGTAACCGCGGAGGGGGACACCCTCAACAACGGCGCGGCGTTCAAAATAAAAACAAGGTATTTGATAGCAACGGTCCGGATGTGCGCATTCGCGGTACTGCTTATCAGATTGTTGAGAAATACCAGGCTCTGGCCAAGGATGCTGGGTCTGCCGGTGATCGCGTTTTGGCAGAAAATTATTTGCAATATGCTGAACATTACCAACGTACGATTAATAGTTGGGAGGAGGAAGACGCGTATTACGATTCAATTGATCTGCAAAACGCAGATGAACGTCAAAATAACGTTTCGCAAGGTTCTGAAGCCGAAGATGAAGTGTCCACCCCCGCACCACAGCGTACCCAGCGACAAGGTCTTCCGCGCTCCTCGCGGACTACGTCACCTCGTCAAGATCAAAATGATGATTTGGGGCTTCCCGCAAGCATTTTGGGTCGGACGCCAACGGCAAAAACTTTGGATTCAGCCGTAGCCGCTGACAATGCTGCCGAAATACTGGAAGCATAAAGAAATTCCATGCAAGGATATCTTGCGAAGTTTGGTTAAGCCGCTATACTGGAGGCATGTGAGGAGTAGACGCGCAGAAATGCCGTAAAAAGCCAACGCTGGAGGTGAGATCCTGAATAGGTTGGCAATCTTGTGCTCCACCAACCTTAGACCTTTACGCCCAATGAATGCATGAGCCCAGATGAATCAGATTTAGAGAATAATAGAACAGATCAACCCGGCCAAGAATTAGTCTTGTCCAAGGCGGTGGTTGCGTCGCCTGTGCATGGCTTGGGGGCGGAGGTTCTGCTGCGCGGGGACATTAAAATTTTTCCGAATTCTCCGTTGCCGCATCTTGATTTGGGCGTCAGCCGCGCCTTCGTCGCCGAGAGCCGCATGGGGGCCAAGGCCGTTGCCTATATCTGTGCAGATCATGTGGTGCCGCGCATTGATGTGGCGCATAAATACGCCAATATGGCGGTTCATTCGCTGCCAAAATTGATCGGGTCGGGGGTGGTTGATTGGCCGATTGATCACCGCGAAAAATATGTCTTTGTTTACGAGCAAAGTTTTGGGTCGCCGCTTTCGCATGGGTCGCCGCTTTCGCATTTGCGTGGGTCATTGTCCTTGGGGTTGAAGCTGGATTTTGTGCTCAATACTATTTTTCACAACACAGTCGAGGGATTGGCCATGCTGCATGAACGCGGCATAGCTCACGGCCACGTTAATCTTGCTAATATTTATGACGGTGGTACGCCGACACTTGAAAATTCGTGTCTGGGTGATTGTCTCTCTCTCCCTTCAGGCTTTGCGCAGCCAGTGCTCTATGAAACTGTAGAGCGTGCCTTGTGTGATCCGCTTGCTAAGCCCAATCTTGATTATGCGGATGATTTGTATGCATTAGGAATGTGTTTGGCACTTGCGATTGCGCCGCATGACTTTACTGAAGGGATGAGTTCGGAAGAAATTATTCAATATAAAATTGAACAAGGCAGCTTCCACCTCGTAACCAGCCGCGATCGGTTGCCCGGGGCGATTATAGAGGTTTTACGCGGGCTTTTGAGCGATGATGTCGCCACACGTTGGACTATGTCAGATTTAAAGGAGTGGCAGGGTGGGCGTCGCGTTTCTGCCAAACAGGGTGGAAGATCAATTCCGAAATCCACGCGCCCTATCGAATTCCGCAAAAAGAAATTTTTTCGCCCTGATATTCTGGCATTGCAGTTGCGTAAGGAGCCGACAGCGGTTCTTGAATTGATTGAATCGGGCAATCTTTATCTCTGGCTCAATCGTTCACTGCAAAACAAAGATTACGAGGTTCGCTTTGAAAAGGCCGTTGATCAGGCCAAAAAATCTATGTCTGGTAGCAATTATGCTGAACGCATGGCGGCATTTGTAGCGATGGCACTCGCCCCGCAATTTCCAATTTTTTATCGCGGCTTTGCCTTTGCACCCGAAAATTTTGGCAATTTACTGGTAGATGCCATGTGTGCTGGCAAGGATGTGAACGCCTTGGCTGATGTTTTTCAGGGGGGATTAGTATCGTTTTGGGCGGAATGTCGGGGCCTCACAGGCTATCCTGTGAGTGATGAAGTTTCCAAGTTTGAAGCTTGCCGTATGTTACTCTTACAAAAATCTGCGGGTTTTGGAATTGAACGTTGTGTTTATTTCCTCGCCCCTTATGCCAGATGCTTGAGTGATAAGCTGAAACGTTACTACATACGTTCCGCCCGCGATTTGATTGTGGCGCTGGATCATGCTGCGGGCGAAAAATCTCGCCCCGCCTGGTTTGTCGATCGTCATATCATCGCATTTTTATTTGTGAATGATAAATCGGTGATTGAACCGCACTCTTCGGACATTAATGCGACGGAAAAGTATCGACAAATTTCAGGAATCATTAAAATTTTTGCCAAGATTCAGGAGCGTGAAAAAATTGCAGCACTTCCCCATCTAGCGATTTGGGTGGCTGAACATGTCAATGAGCTGATTAATCGTTACCATGATCGTGAGCGACGCAAGCAAATTAAGTCCGATATCGACCGTGTTAAAGCAAAGGGGAATTTGATTTACTTCGCGGGACTTTTTGGGAATTATCAGCATACGTTGGATGATCAAAAAGGTTTTTCTCAGGCTATGGCCCAGCATAAAGCCTTGAAGGATGAATATAATTACCTGCATCTGCAACTCAGTACCAATAAGGAGTTCGGCAAAGCAAACGGACAGCAGGTTGCAACCATAGTTTCAGCCGTTATCGCTTCTGCCGTAATTATGATTTATCTTTTTGTCAATTTGTCATTTTCGTGAAATTATTTGTCGATGGCCCAAAAATCCTCTCCCTCAAAATCAAAAAAGAAAGGCCTGCGCGGGCGGCTTTTGCTAGCGGGATTACTGCTGACGTCATTGGTCATTCTTCCCACAACGGTTCTGTTTTTTATTGGTATGTTGCCGGCCATCATTGGTCGTTTTGTGGATCACAGTCGTCTGAAGCAACGCACTCTCACTGTGGCGTTTATGAATTTTGCCGCTGTATTTCCGTTTTGGTATAAAATGGTGACGACGGATCATAATTTTGAGCAAACGGTGAATATTTTAACTGAGCCGATGAATATTGTGATTATGTATGGTGGAGCTTTGCTGGGCTATATGATTGATTGGGGTGTGTCGGGGATTGTGTCATCCATGGTGGTGCAAAAAGGACAGAATCGATTGAGGAAAATCAAAGAATTACAGTCCGAATTGGTGGATCGCTGGGGCGAGGAGGTCTCTGGTGAGATACCGCTGGACGCCCAAGGATTCCCCTTAAAGCAAGATTAAGAGTAAGGACGTCATTGATGAGTAAGTTTTTTCAGGATTTTGAAACGATAAACTCTTTAACCTTAGCGCAGATATTTCTCATTTTTCTTATTTGTGGATCGCCTTCATGGGCAGCGGCAGAGGAGGGCGGGTCAGGCCAAAAAGCACCTAATAACTATCCCTCGGTTTATGATGCCAAGATGACGACATTGGCGAATGGGCTGGAAGTGGTGGTGATTGAAAATCACCGCGCGCCAGTGGTACATCATATGATCTGGTATAAGGTCGGATCAGCCGATGAGCCGCGCAATGACGGGGTTTCGGGGGCTGCGCATTTCCTGGAGCATCTGATGTTTAAAGGCACGCGGGCGGTGGGAGTAGGTGAGTTTTCGCGGCTGATCGCCGGAATTGGTGGTGAGGAGAATGCCTTTACCAGTTGGGATTATACCTCATTTTATCAAACAATTCCGGCCAGATATCTTAAAGACGTTATGGCGCTTGAGGCAGATCGCATGATCAACCTTACCATTGCAAAAAAAGATATTGAGTTTGAACGTAATGTAATTATCGAAGAACGCAGAGGTAGGATTGATAACGACCCACGATTGCTGTTTGTTGAACAAATGCGGGCGGCGTTGTTTGTCAATTCACCCTATGCTGAACCGATCATCGGTTGGCGCGATGAAATGGCCAAATTAAGCTATGCGGATGTCAAAAATTATTATGATCGTTGGTATGCACCAAATAATGCTGTTGTTGTGGTTTCTGGTGATGCTAAATTTGATGATGTCATAAGGGATGCGCAGGCGACCTATGGCCTTATTCCTGCGCGGGCAGTTCCAGAACATGTGCGTTCTCGCGTGCCACAACTCATAGGTGGGGTTACTATAACGCGGAATATCCGTGATGTATTGGAAAGTGAATATGCTAAGGCTTGGATTGTGCCCAATTATGCGGATAATCCCAAGGGGTCTTATGGCATTAAACTTTTGGCACAGATCCTAACCAATGGAGCTGATTCGGTGCTTTATCAGGAATTCGTGGTGAAGCGAAAAATTGCGACCTCTATTGACCTGTCCTATAGCGGTGATATACGTGGGGATGGGGAGTTGTGGCTTTCTGCGACACCTGCAAGTGGCACAAGTCCTGAGGCGTTAGGCGCTGCGCTGGATGATTATTTTAAGACAATATGGACGAAAAAATTGCTGAGTGATCAGATGTTTGAGCGCAAGAAAAAACGTTTCATTGACGCAGCAGATTACATACGTGACAGTCTTGACGGTCCTGCCACTGAGGTAGGATTATCTCTTGTGATAGGGAAGAGTCTTAGTGAGACACAAAATTGGCGAAGCTATGTCGCGGCACTGACTCTGCAAGATATCTATGATGCTTATCGTGATATTTTTATTGGTACTGCAACCGGGTATCACCCTCCGGTGACTGGGATCATAAAACATGCGCCAGGTAAACATGATTGATCTGTGTACGGACTTCTTATAGACATTGTGCCTTGTGCCGCAACCAATGATCGGCCAGAACACACGCCACCATGGCCTCAACCACCGGTACGCCGCGAATTCCTACACACGGGTCGTGCCGCCCTTTGGTCATCACTTCGGTTTCCTGTCCACACTGATCAATGGTGGGAACGGGAATGAGGATTGAGCTGGTGGGCTTAAACGCAGCCCTTAGGACGATGTTTTGTCCTGTGGAAATACCGCCCAATATACCGCCCGCGTGGTTGGATAAAAATATGGGTTTGTCGTCGGGGCCTTGGCGGATAGGGTCTGCATTTTTCTCACCGCCCCATTCTACAGTGGCAAATCCGTCACCGATTTCTACGGCCTTAACGGCATTAATGGACATTATCGCTTTTGCCAGGTCGGCGTCCAATTTGTCATAGACAGGCGCACCTAAACCGGCAGGAAGACCGGAGGCCACACATTCCACTACGGCACCAATGCTGGAGCCGCTTTTGCGAATATTGCCTAAATATTCTTCCCATCCACTGACCACCCCGGCATCGGGACAGAAAAAATCATTGCGGTTGACGAATTCCCAATCCCATTGATCACGGTTGATGTAACGGTTTCCCAATTGCGTGAGGGCTGCCCTGACCAACACGTCTTCTCCGATTTGGGTTTTGAGGACTTTGCGTGCGACCGCTCCTGCGGCTACTCGCATCGCCGTCTCCCGCGCTGAGGAACGGCCGCCGCCGCGATAGTCGCGAATTCCATATTTTGCTTGATAAGTATAATCCGCATGACCGGGGCGGAATTTATTCTCAAGATCCGAATAATCTTTGGACCGCTGATCGGAATTTTCTATGATCAAGCTTATCGGTGTACCCGTTGTTTGGCCCGCAAACACACCGGAATAGATTTTTACCTGATCGGCCTCTTGCCGCTGGGTGGTAAATTTTGACTGTCCCGGGCGGCGTTTGTCGAGGAATACCTGAATATCCTCTTCACTGAGCGCAATGCCAGGCGGCACGCCATCCACAACACAACCGATCGCTGGACCGTGGCTTTCTCCCCAGCTTTGATATTGAAATAATGTGCCGAATCGATTGCCGCTCATGCCAAGACTACCCTTTATACGCGAATATATAACTAGTTGCAAAAGATTAGCAGAGCGCACGGAAAAGGCAAGTGCTGATCAGTCTTCCATGATTTCCCAATAATTTATCATGCATTTTATGTATTCTTTAAAAGCTTTTCATATTTTGACTTTATAAGTTGAAGTAATATAGGGAGACAAAAATGTCCGCACAAAAAGCAAATACTTCACACTCGTTAACTTCTTTGATGAATGCCATGATCAATCGGTTGGATATCATTTCCCCCGCTGAACTTGGCCCCATTCCGGAAGAGCAAAAATGGCCGATGATCAGCATATTCATGAAAATCGATGATTGTCTGGCTGCCCTTTATAAGGAATATTGCGAAGCGAAAGCACGACTGAGCCAATCTATTGAAAGCTATGGCGCGGGAAGTGCCATGACCGATATCGCGGCCGATATGTTCGATAGTGCCTGTTGTGCCATTGAAACGCGGATGTTGGAGCTGAAATCCTCTCCTTCCCTCCGCGCTCAAGCTGCGATGATTGAGCAAGATCGGGCGTGGCAGATGAAAAAACGCGAAGAAGAGGCTGCGCGGCAAAAACAAGAGAAAAATCTTGAGGATCAGATGTTTTTTATGTTTTGGATATTGTTTATGTTCAAAACCCCTGATCGGGCAAGGTTTTTGGTCCATGATTTCGCCCAAAACATGCCGCATCTTCGTAGAGCATAGATCGCACCAATGGGATAATTTAATTGGTCATAAGTGTTTATTGGAACCAGGTATATCCTGATCTATGCAAAAAGCTCAATGCTGGTGTTTAGAAATAATATTACTTATTTTCAAGGAGTTAGTGTAGCTTCCCCCCATAGAGCTTTCTTAGTTCTTTTTGCATCACTCCATATTTTTTGATGTAAAACCTCCCTGTTCAACTTTCCGGGCTTAATGCCCGGTTTTTTTTTAATCTGTTTTGCTGTAAAATGTAGCTTAAACTTATCTATCCCTTACACTATCACAGATGGATGTAAAAAGTGACTGATCATCCTGCTTCAAGCTTGCCGGAAAAACCACCGGGAGAGCGGCAAAAAAATAGAAATACAACGCAGCCCCGCAAGCGACCCATTATTGGGCTGTTTAATTACGGTGGCGGTATGCGCGGCTTGCTACCTGCGCATTTCATGCAACGTATAGAGGATGTGACAGGGCTGTATATGGCCGATATGGTGGATGTGTTTATGGGGCCGTCCACGGGATCGATTTTAAATGCGGCGTTGAATATTCCCGACCCGCACAACCCCGAAAAGCCGAAGTTTCGCGCGCGTCACATGGTCCGGTTTTATGAACGTGAAGGGGCGCATATTTTCCCTCATGATTCGTTTCGCGCCATGCGAAGTATGATTCATGATTTTAATAACCGAACCTTGCGATTGACCCAGCTAGAGCGGCTTTTTCGTCACGGGCATTATGAGCAGGCTAATTTGGGTCGTTCCTTGCGCGGAATGTATGGACGACATAAGATTTCAGAAACGCTGAAAAGCATCGTTATCCCGGTTTATAATATTGACGGACCCACTGGTAGAGGGCGAAGGGTAGGGGGAGGGACGGTGCCGACATCTTCGCTCAACTCAATCATCAATCCATCGCAACTTCAGGATATGGGGCGCGGAGGTGAGGCGTTGTGGCTCAAAAATATCTGCTTTGACGGGGCGCAAAATGTTACCCCGCCACAGGATGCAGATTTGTTTGATGCGGTGATGGCCAGCACGGCCGCGCCAACATATTTCCCCTGTTACAGTTTTAAAATTAAGGATCATCCCGATGAGTCCGTGCGCAAAATCACCGGGATTGACGGCAGTATTTTTGACAATCCCTGTATTTCCTATATGGGAGCTTTGCGTCCGCACTTGCCGCCTGATCGTGATTTTATCATGATTGTGTTTGGGACTGGAAGTTACAATCGTGCCTTTTGTGAGGAGGATTGGAATCGTTATGGATCACTTGGGGTTGTTGACCCAAATAATGATATGCCGTTGATCAATATTTTCTTTTATGCGTCGGAAAGTGCGCTCAATCAATCCTTCCATCAGGAATTGGGGGATCATTTGTATGTGTTTAATAAATCGCTGTTTTCCGGGACGTTTAAGCAGGATTATCCTTCACCGGATATTGATGATGCTTCGCCCGAAAATATTCGTAAACTCCATAATTTCTTTGAAATGACACTGGAAGAAAATCGCAAAAGCTTTAATGAAATTTGCGAATTGCTGGTCAAAAACTATGATTTGAGCCAGAATGAGCCTAAAAACTCTAAGGAAACGCTTAAAGCTCAGTAGGCACCTAAATTATGACTCTTCTTTCAAAATATTGTGGCCGGTGCGTATTATGGGTGTTGCGGCTATTGGTTTTTGTTCTTTTTATCGCGGCCCTTTGCGCGGGCGGGGTGATGTGGCGGCTGGCGCAAGGACCCGTGGATGTCAGCTTTGCGCGTGAGACGATCATAGAAAATCTATTGCCACAATTGGCCGATAGCGGAGAGAGTTTCAACGATCTCATAGCGCGGGGGGTAAGTCTCAAGCTTGGAAATATGACCGCCAGTTGGCCTGATCTTCAAGGTCCTGTAGTTGTTCAAATTAATGATATTGGATTAGAAGAAAAATCAATCTCTGTCCTCTCACTCAAGTCTCTTGAAGTTAAGCTGGCAAAAACTCCACTTTTGATTGCTCGGATTCGACCTGAGGCCGTGGAAACGGCTGGGTTAAAACTTACTCTCAGGCGGGTAAAAAACGGGCAGTTATCGCTGTTGCCTGCCAACCGTGACGTGAAAATAGAGGAAACTAAACCCACCGATAATGCCCCATTACCCGATCTTGCACAAATTGGTGCCGGATTGTTCGAGGGGAATGATATCACGGCGGCCAAGGGCGGATCAATTCTCTCTCATTTGAAAAAGGCGGAACTAAATGGTGCAGAGATAACGATTGCGGATGAAAACGGGGCCATGGAATTGGGATTTTCTGACATTCATATAAAAGTAAAACGCACACCGCAAAGCTTTGATTTGGTAACGGATTATCGGCTCATCCGATCAGGTGATGGGGAGGTGGATGAAAATCTTACCCCGGATTCGATTCCATTAAAAGATGATCAGAATCCCTCGCTTAGTCCCATTTATACGTCAAGCCTGATAATAAAATTTCGTGAAAATGACAGCAAGAAATTTGGTAAATCTTCAAATGTGTTGGCGGAACACGCCCACGAAATTCCTTCTGAATCTTCCGCCGAGCTCGCTATACCATCTCCCGATGACAAGCCTGATCAGAATGGGATTTATATTTTTTCGGCTTATTTTCGGCATATGGACAGCTCGGTTGTGGGAAAAATCCTAAAGGATTACCCTGAATTATCCCATATTCAGGCAATATTGAACGGTCATGTTTCTGCTAGTTTGGACCGTAATTGGCGTGTAAAAACCTTGCGTGCAAAATTATTCTCTCAAGAGGGCCAGGAAGAAGATCAAGACACTCAAATGCCCAAGCCTGATGAAACTATTGAGAAATTGGCGGTGGCCGGCATATTTGGTAAGTCTGTGGTGTTTTCCGACCTTGCACTCAATATTCGCTATGATGCCGAAAGTAATATTCTTGAGGCACAAGACTCTCATATCAAAATTAACAACGAACAGGTGGATTTCTCGCTTGCTCGCCGCGCTGATGAACAGAGTTTGAGTGAAGGTCAACAAGACAAGGGGCAGAAGAAAGGAACCAAAACTGATATTCTCCCTCTGGAGATCAAGATTCCTGCCCTAAAGCTGCGTGATATTCAATTGCTTTGGCCCATGCAGTATCGTGACGGGTTGGCGGCAGAATGGCTCACCGACAAGCTTCAGGGGGCGGATTTTAAAAATCTTGTAATTTTTATTCCGCTGCCGCTTAAAAATCTTTCCACGCTTGATACTGGGAAAATTGAGGGGAGCTTTGATTACAGCGGCCTTCATGCTGATTATAATGCGCCGATGTTACCGGTGGAGGAGGGGAGAGGCCATGCGCAGCTTAAAGATGATATTCTTACCATTGACATTAACGGTGGCCGTATTGATCAATTGGCCGTCAAAAAAGGCAAAGTCTCGATCTCCTATCTCACTCATCCTATCAAAATTGGCGATGTCACAATTGATGCGGACCTTAATGGTCCGCTCGCGAGCGCTATTCGTTATATTAACGGTGAACCGATCAATATGGCTTCTAAACTGGGTTTAGATCCCGCGGTGGTGAAGGGCAGCGCGGCTATCACCGCCAATGTGAAATTTCCCGCTGCCAAACATATTGAACAGAGTCAGGTAAAGGTGAATGTTGGCGCGCAGCTCAACCAGGTCAACTTGCCCAAAATCGCCCAGGGCCTGGATTTAAGTGGTGGCCCCTATAGCCTTAAGCTTGATGAGAAAATGCTCACGATCACTGGAAAAGGCGCAATTGAAGGCCGCGCGATTGATCTGAAATATCACGAATATCTTGATCATTCCTCATTGCCCTATACGAATAAAATTGAGGCTAAAATTGATCTGGATGAAACCTTGCGGCAAAAACTGGGGATTGATCTCACCGATTTTGTGGCGGGGAGCTTCCCTGTTGATATAAATTATCAGCAAATCAAGGATGGTGATGCTGATCTAAGCTTTACGGCTGACCTTAAAACTGCGGATTTCTTTCTCACGAGCTTGGGGTATTCCAAACCTCGTGAGGTGGCTGGAACTGCCGAAGGCAAGGTCTCTATCAGAAACCATAAGCCGCAAAATCTGAGTGATTTAACCCTGAGCATTGGCAATGATGTCACGGCAAACGGCAGTTTGGATTTTGGTCAGGTTGGTAAGAGCTGGGGTGTCAAATCTGCGCAATTTCAAAAAATCAAATTAGGTGACTATCATGATTTCACTATGGGGCTAACCGCCATCGGTCAAAATCAATATCAAGTCAATGTAACAGGGGCCGCGTTTGATGCGAGTTATATATTAAATGGAAAAAACCCCGCTGAGCAGCAAAGCCCTCAGCAACCCACTAATCAACCCATTTATGATGTTAATTTAAAAACATCGCGAGTTTATACGGATACATCAAAAAATGGGGAGTCCGCTCCGCACTATCTTTCTAACCCATCTATCAAGGTCAAAACCAATCAGTCAGGCGATCTGACCTACCTTGATCTCACCGGTAATGTGCCAAAAGGTAAGGTGAGCATTCAGTTAAAACCCGGCCCCAAAAATGGACGCATGGAGCTGTCGATGAGTTCCGACAATGCCGGCGAGACCCTTAAAATCTTTGGGGTTTATGATAATATGGTGGGCGGCAACCTTATGATCAAAGGACGTCAAATCAAGGGCGGCGGGGTGAACGATATCGCGGGGCGGGCGGAAATTACCAAATTTGCAATCGTGCGGGCGCCGATTCTGGCGAAATTTATCAACTTATTTTCGCTGTCGGGGTTGAGCGAATTGCTCCAGAACAAAGGCATTGAATTTTCGAAATTGCGCAGCGAATTTATGTGGAAACAAGATCGCGGCAATAAAATCTTTGTGTTTAAAAACGGGCGCACCACGGGCGGTTCCATCGGGCTGAGCTTTGAAGGCACCATCAACCAAACGCGCAAAACTATAGATTTGGGTGGCACAGTGGTTCCGATCTCAGAAATTAACAGCCTTGTGGCCAAGGTTCCTGTTTTGGGCAAATTACTGGGCGGTAGCAGCGGCGGGCTTATCGCTGCTACCTACAGCATGAAGGGTGATGCTGATAACCCGCAAACATTCATTAATCCACTCTCCGTCTTGGCGCCAGGCTTTATCCGCTCCCTGTTGTTTGAGAATGATAAAAGTTTGTTGGAGGATGATGAGGAAGATGCGCCGCCCGCACAACCCGCCCGCCCCGCGTCAAGCAAGACAAGATATAATCGCTGATATTTTGTTCTCTACTTGGAATACCTTCCCCCCTCACATTTCGTAACCTCGCACTTGATACGGGGTCCGAACTTGAACTTGCACTTATTCACAACAAATTTCGCGAGTGGCTTTTGTATTGGCAAAAATTTTGTTATGATGGTTTCTATTGATTCCATCATTTGATATTGCAAGCGTTCAAACGAACGTAAGGACCAGTTCATGAGTGTGCGTGCGGCATCCAAACAAGAAATCGTCATGAATTTTACCTCGGCCCCGTCTGCGGATGATTTGGACGGGCTAGCACGGCAAATCATAGCCTCGCTCCCCTATGAAATGGAGGGGAAATGCGATGATCTGGATATTTGTATCGAAGAATTTCCTGATGAAACGGTGGAGCAGGATATGGACTTGGGGTCGCCTTATGAACTCCTCGCCCTCTATCATTCTGGGCGGGAAATTGCACCGGGAATTGAGAAAAAAATTGCCAACAATGAATCCTCCCTCACGATTTACCGCCGCCCGGTTTTGGATTTGTGGTGTGAAACCGGCGAAGATTTGGAGCAATTATTGCGCGAAGTTATGATTGAGGAGTTGGCCCGTGTTTTTGAATTTACTGAGGATGACGTATCGGATATGCTGCGTCGTTACGATCGCAATTTAACGTGATTTTTACATTGATTAAGTAAGTGGAGACAATAATGAATATAACCAAAGACGATATTCCTAAACTGCAGGCCTATCTGCAAAAAAAATTCGGCAACCCGTCCATTGCGGTGCGCGAACGAAAAGTAGCGGATTCAGTTGAGGTTTATCTGAACGGCGAAGCCATTGGCACGATTTATAAAGATAATGACGAGGGTGAGGTGTCGTATGATTTTAATATGTCGATTTTGGATATTGATCTGGAAGAATAGCCATCCGTTTGAAAAATATTCGCGCGCAGCATCTTTCTTTTGCTAATTATGCAGGTTTTGGGGTAAACTATAAAATAGAGTGTTTTATTCTAATAAATTAAAACTAACTAAGGGTTTATGGCGGGAACGGAGACTAAGTATGAGATCTATCAACGGCATTAAGAATTCCGTGCTAGCAGGTTTTTTCTGCGTTCTGATGGTTGTGGCGGTGCCGGCCCACTCTACGGGTGTCGTTTCTGATTTAGCCTGCGACCCAGTTTATATGCAAAATCTTAAGGCTCGCGCTGCGATGGAAGCGCAACGCGAGGTCATGACCAACCAAAGAATGATCTGGAAGCCGGACAGTGTCTTGGCTTTGGGGTGTTATAAGGCTTGGCTTGATGTGATGGGGCAATCTTTCACCGCAGATAATCAAAGTGGTTTAACGGACACCAAACAAAAAGCAGTGGATTATCTCACGGCCTCCTTTAATCACGGGCTTGGCGGTGGGAGCTTAGGTTTTACTGCTCCTCCAAAGACTGATGATTGTAGTAACATGGATCAGTTATGGATGGCGGCTAAATGTAAAAATATAGAATTGACAGACTTCTTAAGCTTGTCACAGCAAGGGGCACTTGAAACCCGCTTATATCCAAAAGCTTGCAGTGGACCTGGCACAGTATGGGCGGCCCTGACTGTAATGAACAATATTAGTGCTGGCGGTATTGGGGGAACTAGAGATCCCATGAGTTTATTTACCAGCGTTGTAGGAACAAAATCTGAAGCTGGCGGAGCCTGTAACACTCTAAAGTTTGCTGGCAGTACGGTTTGCACCAATGCCGGATGTAGTTATGATAATGGCACATGTAAATAATTATAGCTTTTCAAATGAGCGGATGTGAATCCCGTAGGCTTCAAGCCCTTTGCCGCCAGTCATTTGCTCTGGATGGTTGGTAATCACGATCATCTCCTTTACCCCGATCATGGACAGGATTTGCGAACCGATACCATACTCGGGAATGGCAGATTTGCTGCCGGGAAGCACCGATTTATTTTGGTCGCGAATGAGTACAAAGACACCACGCCCCCCTGTTGTAGCATGTAATTTCAGTTTTTGGACCGCGCGATCAATCATGGCGGCGTTATTACCCAACACATCATTGGCGGTGTTTTCAACATGAACTCTCACGGCTACGGGAGTGGAAGAGGGGTGAGTTATGGGGGCTTGGGAAGCCAAATCCGTATCCCCAAAAATCAGGGCGATGTGCTCGCACCCATCCAAACGGTTGCGAAAAACTCGCATGCGACAAAGCCCCCATTGGGAGACAAACTCCGGATAATCGGCGATTTCCTCAATCAATATTTCTTGACTACGGCGATAAGCAATTAAATCGGCGATCGTGCCGATTTTAAGCTGATGCCGTGCGGCAAAGAGCAATAGGTCGCTCAGCCGCGCCATTGTACCATCATCCTTCATGATTTCACAAATAACCCCGGCGGGGTTTAGGCCGGCGGTCCTTGCAACGTCCACGGCAGCTTCGGTATGACCCGCGCGGACCAACACGCCGCCCTCCCGCGCGCGGAGTGGAAACACATGCCCGGGGGAAACCAAATCTTGCGGCCGTGCATCGGGCGCAATGGCAACCTGAATCGTGCGGGCGCGATCCGCTGCGGAAATCCCGGTGGTGACGCCTTCCCGCGCTTCGATTGAAACTGTAAACGCCGTTTGCATCCGCGATTGCTGTTGTCCCATCATCGGGAGTGCCAACCGATCAATCATCGCGCCATCCATCGCGAGGCAGATTAATCCGCGCCCTTCACGTGCCATAAAGGCTATAGCCTCGGGCGTGGCCATTTGCGCCGGAATGACCAGATCCCCTTCATTTTCACGGTCTTCATCATCAACCAAAATAAACATACGGCCATTGCGGGCCTCAAGAATAATTTCCTCTGCACTCGCAAGCTCAAGCGGAGGTGTATGACGGATCGGATTTAAACTAGTTTTTGACATGATATGAAAATATACACTACTAAACGGAGTGGGATAAAGCCTCACAATTTTGGGGTTTTAAAAAGAAAAAAAGGCCCAAAATGCACGGACACAAGACAAAAGTTTTATCCGGATTTCTTAAAATAGTACATAAATTTTTCAAAAACAAGACGGAACACTACATCACCCTTACCTCACCATCCGATAAATTTGGTGTAAGTCCATAGTTTGTGGGTGGTTGCGAGGGAGATGAGATCAACTCAATCTCTGAACTAGTCTCCCATGAAATCCTGCATGGAATAGAGGGCAGGGGGTTGGGATATAAGCCAACGGGCTGCACTCAGGGCACCTTTTGCGAACAGGGCGCGGTCATTGGCGCGATGGGTGAACTCAATCCGTTCCCCCGTTCCCAAAAACATCACTGTATGATCGCCCACCACATCGCCGCCGCGTACAACGGCGAATCCGATTTCCTCCGGATCGCGAGCACCCGTATGGCCATGTCGATCATAGACCGCATGGGTTGCGAAATGGAGTCCGCGCCCCTCGGCTGCGGCTTTACCCAATGCCAAAGCAGTGCCGGAGGGGGCATCAACCTTTTTGGCGTGGTGCGCTTCTACAATTTCAATGGCAAAGTCGGGGCCGAGGCTTTGGGCGGCTTGTTTGACCATCTTTAGGAGCAAATTGACACCCAAACTCGCGTTAGGCGTTACCAAAATCGGTGCATTTGCGCTTGACTCTCGAATATCATTCATTTGTGAATCTGAAATGCCCGTTGTCCCGATCAATAGTGGTTTCCTTGTGCTTGCGGCCACGCGTGCGTGATGCACACCGGCATCTGGGGCCGTGAAATCAATCACGATATCCGACACGGCAAACAAATCTTCAGCATCTTTCAAAATCGGAACATTGGTTGGCAAATTTTCCTTATCGCGCGTGATTCCCCCCGCCAAATATAAATCAGTCGCCGCCGTGACTTCCCGCACCAGCAATTGCCCCATACGCCCCGTGCATCCCGCGATTCCAATTTTCATGATCTGTGCTCCCGTTCACAATTTAAATAGAGTTTATCTTTATTCTTTCAAATCGTCCCATAATTCTTTGACTTTTTTGAAAAAACCTTCGCTTTCGGGGGTGTTTTTGCGCCCGGATTTTTGCATGGTTTCGTCCAATTGTTTCATTAAATCGGTTTGCTTTTTATCAAGGTTAACCGGAGTTTCAACAAAAATTTCAATATAAAGATCACCGCGTGTTTCCGAGCGCAACACCTTCATCCCCTTGGTTTTGAGCCGAATTTGTTGGCCTGTCTGGGTGCCCGCGGGAATGCGTACCTGGGCTTTTTCGCCCTCAATCGTCGGGACGTCAATTTGCCCGCCAAGGGCCGCCGTTGTCATCGGCACCGGAATGCGGCAATGAAGCGTGGCCGCATCGCGTTTGAATAATTTATGGGGTTTGATGCCGATAAGGACATATAAATCGCCGCTTTCGCCGCCGCGTACGCCTGCCTCGCCTTCACCGCTTAATCGAACGCGCTGGCCTTCCGCGATACCTGCGGGAATTGTGACTTTTACGGTTTTCTCACCCCGCACGCGGCCTGCACCAGCACACTCAGCGCAAGGTGATTTTATCACGCTACCAGTACCGTTACAGGTGGAACATGTACGTTCAATGGTAAAGAAACCTTGTTGGGCGCGAATACGTCCCGATCCGTGACAGGTTTCACATGTTACCGGCGCTGCGCCATCCGCCGATCCCGCACCATGACAGGTTTCACAGGATTTTACGGTGGGGATTTTCAGTTTGACTTCTTTGCCTTTAAAGGCATCTTCAAGCGAAATATCAAGGCTAAACTGCATGTCGGACCCGCGCATAGGCCCGTTGCGGGACCGCCGCCCGCCACCCATGACATCGCCGAACATATTTTCGAAAATATCGCTGAACGCTGCGCCAAACCCTTCGGCGGAAAATCCTCCGGGCCCTCCGCCCATGCCGCCCATTCCCGCAGGCCCGTCAGGCCCAAAACGATCATAGGCTGCACGTTTTTGTGGATCTTTCAAAACATCATAAGCCTGATTCACCGCCTTAATTTTTTCTTCGGCTTCCTTGGGGTTATCCTTATTGCGGTCGGGGTGATATTTCATTGCCAGCTTGCGATAGGCCTTTTTCAGGTCTTCTTCACTTGCGTTTTTTTCAACACCCAAAATTTTGTAATAATCTTCTGCCATAATTGAAGCTCGCTGAAGGGAAAGGGGCCGAAAATCGGCCGCCTTAAAATGAATTTAATGATAAAGAGTTTTGACCAAAAGGAAAGCGAAATGCTACAGATTTCACAAACTTTAGAAAATTTTATGAATTCGTACCATTTTTCCCTTTTTGATCATCATCTTCAAACTTCATGTCCGTGAAATCAGCATCAATGACGTCATCATTAGCAGATTGAGAGGACTCTGCATCACCACTTGCGGCACCTGCGGAAGAACCAGCTGCGCCGGCTTCAGCCGCCGATGCAGCCTGGGCTTTCTTATAGGCGATTTCACCAATCTTCATTGAAGCTTGCTGGAGGGCGGAGAGTTTTTCCTGAATAAGTTTTTCATCCTCGCCATCCATCACGGATTTGAGTTCGGCAATGGCTGTGCGCGCGGCTTCGGCCTCGGCCGTCGGAACATCGGCACCCAGATCAGTCAGGGATTTTTCCGTTTGATGAATATGGGCTTCGGCCTGATTGTGAAGTTCAGCCAGCGCACGACGTTTTTTATCGGCTTCGGCATTCATTTCCGCATCCTTGACCATTTTTTCGATGTCGGCGTCGGACAGGCCGCCGGAGGCTTGGATGCGAATATTTTGCTCCTTACCTGTTGCCTTATCCTTGGCCGTAACGTGCACGATCCCGTTTGCATCAATGTCAAACGTGACCTCGATTTGCGGGACACCGCGCGGGGCCGGCGGAATACCCACCAGATCAAATTGCCCAAGGCTTTTATTATCCGCAGCCATTTCCCGCTCCCCTTGGAACACGCGAATGGTCACGGCGTTTTGGTTATCCTCAGCCGTTGAGAATGTCTGCGATTGCTTGGTCGGAATGGTGGTGTTGCGATTAATCAAGCGCGTAAACACGCCGCCCAGCGTCTCAATCCCGAGAGAAAGCGGAGTCACATCGAGCAAGAGCACATCCTTCACATCGCCCTGCAAAACACCGCCCTGAATAGCGGCCCCATCGGCCACAACCTCATCCGGGTTCACACCTTTATGCGGTTCACGTCCAAATAATTCCTTCACCGTTTCAATGATTTTTGGCATACGGGTCATCCCGCCAACCAAAACCACTTCATCAATTTCAGATGGTTTTAACCCCGCATCTTTGAGCGCAGCCTTACACGGCTCAATCGTCCGGCGCACCAAATCATCCACGAGCGATTCGAGCTTCGCACGGGAAATCTTGACATTGAGGTGTTTTGGCCCCGTCGCATCCGCCGTGATAAAGGGCAGATTAACCTCGGTTTGAGTCGAAGACGACAATTCAATCTTGGCTTTTTCTGCGGCCTCTTTCAAGCGTTGCAGAGCCAATTTATCATTGCGTAAATCAATGCCTTGTTCTTTTTTAAACTCATCGGCTAAGTAATCAATGATTCGCGCATCGAAATCCTCACCGCCCAGGAACGTATCACCATTGGTGGATTTCACCATGAAGAGTTCATCCGAAATCTCAAGAATCGAAACGTCAAACGTTCCGCCACCAAGGTCATACACCGCGATCATACCGTGTTTTTTCTTATCAAGACCATAGGCTAGCGCGGCAGCCGTCGGCTCGTTGATGATACGCAGCACATCAAGCCCCGCAATTTTTCCGGCATCTTTAGTGGCCTGGCGTTGCGCATCGTTAAAGTAAGCCGGTACGGTGATCACAGCTTCAGAAACGGTTGTTCCCAAATAGCTTTCGGCAGTTTCCTTCATTTTTTTAAGGATCATCGCGGAAATCTGGGCTGGGGCGAATTTTTCGCCGTCAATTTCCACCCAAGCATCACCATTATCGCCCTCAGTAATTTTAAATGGGGCATGTTCACGCATTTTTTGCACTAGCGGGTCATTATATCTGCGCCCGATCAGGCGTTTAATGCCGTAAAGCGTTTTATCCGGATTGGTGACGGCCTGACGTTTGGCGGGCTGCCCGGTCAGTCGTTGATTATCATTGGTAAACGCCACCATTGAAGGTGTTGTACGCGCCCCTTCAGAATTTTCAATCACCCGTGGCTCTTTCCCGTCCATAAACGCAACGCAAGAGTTGGTGGTGCCAAGGTCAATACCGATTATTTTAGACATAGTTTTCCTCTCATTTCTGCGGCAGATAGATTAGGGCCTCACCATGAGCACCCGTCCTACCTCCAAACAAGGTTTACAATAAAGTTCAAACCCTATATAGCGCATCGGCTCCAAAATGGACACCCCGCAAATAAAGTTTTTCACAGTAATTATTATCTGGGACAACTTTTCTATTTTGTCAAGGAAGTCTATAAAAAAAGGCACAACTCAGGATAACTTTTTGGATGGCTTTTGCCGTAAGATTTTCAGTGTGCTCAGGTTAATATCCTAACACAATTTTACTTTTATCCCATGGACGAACGAAGGCGAGGATACTATATTTGCTGTATAATCTTTAACCTAAATCATTCAGGATGGTACGTATGGATTTTGAAAAATTTAGCGAGAAATTGCGTGCCCTGATTCAAAAAGCGCAAACATTGGCGATGCGGTCCAAACATCCATCGTTAGAGCCTGAACATTTGCTCAAAGTCATGTTGGATGATGAGGATGGGCAGATTCTGCGTCTGATTCAAACCGCGGGCGGCGATACAAAACGGCTTAAAAAAGATATTGAACAGGCTTTGGCGAAACTCCCAAGTGTTGATGGTCCTGGGGCTGGCGGATTGCGGCTTTCCGGCGACTTGCTCAAAATTTTTGACCAAGCTGACCAATTGGCGCAAAAGGCCGGCGATAAATTTTTAACCTCTGAGCGTTTGCTACAGGCAATGATCCTTGCCCCTAAAACCACTGAAATTTCCGGGCATTTGGTCAATGCGGGGTTGAATGCCGCCGCCGTGAATGAAGCGGTGAATAATTTGCGCAAGGGGCGCACTGCCGATAGTGCGGGGGCGGAAGATACGTTTGACTCGCTCAATAAATATGCCCGCGATATGACTGCGTTAGCCCGTGAAGGCAAGCTGGACCCTGTGATTGGGCGGGATGAGGAGATACGGCGCACAATTCAGGTGCTCTCTCGCCGCAGTAAAAACAACCCCGTCTTGATTGGCGAACCGGGTGTGGGAAAAACCGCGATTATCGAAGGGCTGGCACAACGTATTATCAATGGGGATGTGCCGGAATCGCTTCGGGATAAACGTTTGATGTCGTTGGATCTTGGGGCGCTCATTGCGGGTGCCAAATTTCGTGGGGAGTTTGAGGAGCGGTTAAAAGCCGTTTTGGACGAAATTCGCCATGCTTCGGGTGAAATTGTTCTGTTTTTGGATGAGTTGCATACGCTGGTCGGTGCCGGAAAGGCCGATGGCGCGATGGATGCCTCCAACATGCTCAAACCCGCTTTGGCGCGCGGCGAACTCCATATGGTCGGGGCGACCACGCTTGATGAATACCGCAAACATATCGAAAAAGATGCGGCGCTGGCGCGGCGGTTCCAGCCGGTTTTCGTGAGTGAGCCGACCGTGGAGGATACAATCTCTATCCTGCGCGGTCTTAAGGAAAAATATGAGGCGCACCACGGGGTGCGTATTACGGATGCGGCAATTGTCTCGGCTGCGCAGCTCTCTAACCGCTATATCACCGACCGTTTTTTGCCCGACAAGGCGATTGATTTGGTTGATGAGGCGTCATCCCGACTGCGCATGCAGGTGGACAGCAAGCCGGAGAATATTGACGAATTGGATCGGCGCATCATCCAGTTGAAAATTGAGCGTGAGGCATTGAAAAAAGAAAATGATGCGGCCTCAAAAGATCGTTTGCAAAAGTTGGAAACGGAGCTAGAGGAGTTGGAAAAAAACTCGGCGGCACTCACCGCGCAATGGCAGGCGGAGAAAGAAAAAGTGTCCAAGGGACAAAAACTGACTGAGGAGCTGGACCGCGCGCGGATTGAACTGGAACAGGCCGAACGCGCCGGCGATTGGGCGAAAGCGGGGGAAATTAAATACGGCAAAATTCCGCAATTGGAATCCGATCTTGCGCAGGCAGCGAAAAATTCCGACTCACGGTTGATTAACGAAGAAGTCACCCCCGATGATATTGCGAGTGTGGTGAGCCGTTGGACCGGCATCCCGATTGATAAAATGATGGAATCGGAAAATAAAAAATTGCTGGAAATGGAGTCAAAACTCTCGAACCGCGTGGTAGGGCAGGCCGAGGCGGTGCGGGCGGTTTCCGCCGCCATCAGGCGCGCCCGTGCAGGACTTCAGGACCCCCATCGCCCCATAGGATCCTTCCTGTTTTTGGGACCGACCGGCGTGGGCAAAACCGAGCTCACCAAGGCTCTGGCGGAATTTTTATTTGATGATGATACGGCCCTCATACGCCTCGATATGTCGGAATATATGGAGAAACATTCCGTGTCGCGCATGATCGGTGCGCCCCCCGGTTATGTGGGATATGATGAGGGGGGCGCCTTGACCGAAGCTGTGCGCCGCCGCCCGTATCAGGTGGTGTTGTTTGATGAAATTGAAAAGGCGCACCCGGATGTGTTTAATGTGTTGCTTCAGGTGCTTGATGACGGGCGATTGACGGACGGTCAGGGCCGCACGGTGGATTTCAGCAATACTGTCCTCATCATGACCTCAAACCTCGGTGCGGAGTTCCTATCGGCCCAAGGCGATGGCGCGAATAGTGAGGATGTCCGGCCGCAAGTGATGGAGGCAGTGCGCAAATTTTTCCGCCCTGAATTTCTCAATCGTTTGGATGAAATTTTGCTCTTCCGTCGTCTTGATCGTTCACAAATGACGGGGATTGTGGATATTCAACTCAAAAATCTGCGCAAATTATTGGCGGGTCGGCGTATGGTGTTGGAATTGGATGAGGCGGCCAGATCATGGCTCGCCGAGCGCGGCTATGACCCGGTTTATGGTGCTCGTCCGCTCAAACGCACCATTCAAACCTATCTGCAAAACCAATTGGCCGAAATGATCCTGCGCGGGGAGATTCCCGACGGATCGACCATTCAAACCGGAGTTGGCGATGGCGGATTGGCGTTTCAGATCACGCGTGAGGCTTAAAAGGGAATCCGGAGTTCTATAATTCCGGTACACTATGCTTCAATGAAGTTGTCACTGTTTTTTGATTGATAACGGCGGCAGGCGCTTTGAAGCTCGTCTTTCAAAATATCACCGCTGCCGCCGCCTGAACCCGATATTTTTTTGCTGATGATCAAACTCAAAGTTTTGTGGTGGGCATCGACAATATCAATCGCATCTTTATCCAATTTTTTGATGTGTTCCAAAAAACCCATGACAACATCAGCCAGTGAGGTAGTAAGATCATAGCGAAACATTTTTCCATGTGCTTTTAACGCCATGACAGGTCTAATCATCCCTTGCTTGTGGTCATCGTCAGCATTTTGCGCCAGTGCCGTACGACATGTTTTGATCGATTGTTCAAGTTGGGTAAGATAGTCAACGGCAATCTCAGTGAAATCAATGGTGTTGCTGGTAATGACTTCATCGGCCTTGTGAATTTGGTCGGGGGAAAACTTTCCTCCTCCGGTTTTCAGTAAGAGCGACTGGCTGGCTTTAAGGATTCTAACTTCGGCGGGATTGTTATTCATGGGCGTTTATATTATTTTGTTTAACAGGCAATTTATGAACTCGTCACTCAATGATGATATTCCATTCGTCTTTAGACTCTAGTTTTGAAGGTTTGGATTTTGGGCGTTCAACAGATCGACGTTTGGGTCCCTGATACTCTTCCTTGCGGCGTCTGCGGTCGGGACCGGTGAACTTGTCGGAGAGGACAAAATCTCTCGGTTGATTGATAATGTGCATAATTCTCTTGGCAAGGTCGTTCCCCGTAAAGGGCTTGGTAAGAAATTCGGTAACCCCCATATCACGCCCTTGAATCACGCGACTTTTGGCGCTATATCCGGATACCAGAATAATAGGGACGGTTTTATTATGGGATTGTGGGCTGCGGCGAATTTTGTGAATCAGTTCAATGCCGTTCACTGGTTCCATTTCCCAATCTGTTATCACTATATCTGGTTTTAATTTGTTAAACTCTTGAAATCCATTATCACCGTTACTAGCCGTAAAAATTTTTTTAAACCCTAATGCCGTTAACACAAAGACCATCAATTCACGCATGGGGCGCAAATCTTCAATGACAAGAACGGAAACATTATCAAGCTTAAGCGGCATAAGAAATTTATTGGGGGTGGTTTAATAGAACTTGACCTCGGTACTTCACCCTCCTACCACGCGGTTTGTCCGGGTGGTACAAGGATTGTACCGAGGCCTTGATGATAACTATAAATTATTAAACTTAAAAATCAAATAAAAAATTTAGAATCTCTCGAACAAGTCGGGTGATAACTTGTCACCAAACACCACATAATAAACTACGATTTCTGCGAAAAACTTTTTAAATGGAGATTTACAGCAGGTTTAATCGGGAATTGCAATACGCTGTTGATTAAAGAATCAGTTTCCAGATCTTTTATTTCTAGTTTTGGTGATAAAAACTTCCTGACATCCTTTCGAATGTTTTTATAAAGACGACGGACAGCAAGCGGCATACAGGCTTCAGTTTCCAGTACATCAATAACGATAGGTACCCGCAACCCTCGATGATCAATCGCTTGGCCTACTTGGACGGCAGGAATCCCATGTTTATGGAAGTTATTGAGCAGCCGCGGTTCAACAATCGCAAATATATAACGGAGTTGTTGTTGCTTGGCGAGGGCCTGTAGCCCTAAATATAGAGACAATAATACTGATGATGAAATTGCCTTACTTGAATGATGGTTATGGCTATGCTCTTTTGCTTTTTTATTGCGAAAGTCCTTATCAATTGCTAATCGTGAGACCTCTGCATAAGGTGCCCCACTTTGCTTGATTTTTTGTATAAATGCTTCATCCAGTTTCCCTCGGCAATGATGTTCAAAGGGAAGCTCAAAGTGAGCTCCATTATGATACCCATGGACCAAGCGAACGCAACCGACGTAAGACTTGGCTCTCTTATGATAGACGATCAGTTGGCTTGAGTGGTCATCAAAATGATCACGTTCAATTTCCTGATGGTTAATTTCCTCGAAGTTTAATTCGCTGCAGTAAACTTTATGTCTGATTTTATAAGCTTCATGCGCTAATTCATGAGATATGGCAGGGACTACACGATAGGAATGAGTCAATAAATGCCATGCCTCGTTAACTTTAGAGAACAAGTTCCTGAGGTAAGACAAAATTGTCCCCTCAGAGCCGACTAATGACTGGACCATGTGACACCACCCGTTTAATACCGTTATGATTACACTCTTATTTATCCATAATATCAATATAAAAATTGCTACGAGTTTAAGGATTGATAAAATTTTATGAAAATTTTTTTGAGATTGCAAATTATCATGACCTTAATAAGGGTTTTTATAGAATTTTTAACGTTTAGCAAACTTTTATATATATTATTGGTGCAGAAAAAGGCATCATCTCACCTAAATATAGGGTTCCTATGGTCAAATCGTATAATTTTCAAAGCGGCTTAAGATATTTTTCCTTGCGACTTCTGGTGTTGGCAATGGTTTTCGGATGGCTGCTTGCGACAGTTTCCGGGGCACATGCGGACTCAGTTACGCAATTGCAAGCATCCGGTGACACTCAAACAAAGTTTATCGGGGCATTGGCTTGGGTTGAGCCGAGCTCACGCATTTTAAGAATCAGTACGCCAAGCATGGTCGAGGGCGGAAAGATTGATGAATTATATGTGAGTGAGAGGCAAGAGGTTAAAAAAGGTGAGGTTTTGGGCGTTTTTGCAACCTATGCAAAGGCGAAAGCCTCTTATGATGTCGCTGAGGCAAATCTGATGTTGGCAAAAGCCAATTTGGAAAAAGTTAAATTGGGGAATAAAAGCAGCGATATACTTTCCCAAGAGCAACGGGCTGAGTCGATTAAAGCTGCTGAAGTTTCGGCGGCGGCTAATTTTGATCGTATTGAGAAGCTGTTTGCTCAAAATCTTGTTTCGAAAACTCAGTATGATACGGCATTGGCGGAAAAACAAAGGCTCAAATTAGAAAGGTTATCGGCTGAATCTACGTTAACCAGCATTAAAACTGTTCGACCTGATGACGTTAAAATCGCTGAGAGTGAAGTTAAAGCACGTGAGGCGGAACTGAATTTGGCGCAAACCAACGTGGATTTGGCAATGATTGTGGCACCCATTGATGGGACCATCCTGACAATTCGTTCAAGGAGCGGGGAGGCGGTGGGGGACGCCGGTATTTTGGATTTGGCAGATCTTACACGGATTGATGCCGTGGCGGAGGTCGATGAGCGTGACATACTGCGTGTTAAAGTAGGACAATCAGCGCAAGCTCTCATAGATGGTTTGAAAACCCCAGTGCCTGGAAAAGTGCGTGAAATTGGCGGGCAAATAAAACGCAATGCTATTCTTGATAGTAATCCTGCACAGCCCTTAGATACAAGGATTGTTGAGGTAAGAATTGAGCTTGATCCAAGCTATAATGAGCAATTGAAGCATATGATTAATATGAAGATCAAGGCGCAAATTACACCGTGAGTTTATGATGAGCCTGTCCTCTTTCTTTTCCTCCTCACGCCTGGCTTGGCGGCAGTTAAGCTATGATAAGGTAAGATTTCTTACTGCGGTTTGCGGTGTAATCTTTGCAACCATCCTCATTTCAATGCAGTTGGGTTTTAAAGATTGTTTATTTCAAAGCGCAACGCTTTTGCAAAGAACGGTGACCGGGCAGCTTTATATGATTCATCAGCAATCAGAGGCTTTGTGGCGCTTGGTCCCGTTTCCACGACAAAGACTCTATAGTGCCTTGTCTATAGATGGGGTGAAGGATGTAACGGCAATGTACGCTGGACAAGCTCCGGTTAAAAATCCGATTAATGGGGTGAATAGAACGGCTCTTGTACTCGGGATTGATCCTCATTCAAAAGTATACCCGTTCGAGGGGTTGGCTCAACAGCAATCTGTACTGCAAATGCGGGATACGGCGTTGTTTGATGAGTTCTCGAAGCCTGAATTTGGCCCCATTAAGCAAATTATTCAGGATAAGGGATATCTTAATACTGAAATTAACGGTATTCGCATTCAAATTGCCGGCACCTATAAGATGGGCATCACCTTTTCCGCTGATGGTAATATTATAACCAACGATATTACTTTTTTTAAATTATTCCCGAATAAGAGCCAAGATGGGGTAGATGTCGGAATTATTACCCTCAATGACGGGGTGGATCCGAAAATTGTCCAGGCGAAATTGCAGAAAATACTCCCCCCTGATGTCCAACTTTTTACCAAAGATGAGTATATCGCGGACGAAAGAGATTATTGGAATAAGCTAACACCTATAGGATTTATTTTTAATTTTGGGGCGATAATGGGGTTAATCGTTGGTTTGGTAATCGTCTATCAGGTATTGTTTAACGATATCACCAATCACCTTAAGGAATATGCGACTCTGAAAGCTATGGGATTTAAGAATTCCTATTTTGTTAAGGCGGTGATGACGTCGGCGGTTACCTTGGCTACTCTCGGCTTTATTCCGGGGATCGTGATTATCTACGGCTTATTTAACTTGATTGAAAATACCATTTATATTCAAATGCCTATGCCGGTTTCCTTTGTTTTGTCCAATTTTGCTTTAATTGTTGCTATGTGTCTAGGGTCAGCTTTGTTGGCTGTTCGTAAATTAAAAAGCTCGAATCCTGTGGATATATTTGCATGACAAATTCACATCATAATCAAGCCGCGCGACTAATCAGTGCAGAAAATATCATTTATCACTATGGAAGCGGCGAGCTGGCGCAGCAGGTTCTGAAAGGTGCGAGTTTAACCGTCAAATCCGGAGAGTTCGTGATATTAGCTGGGCCGTCAGGGTCGGGGAAAAGCACCTTGCTCACGCTGATTGGGGCATTGCGGAAAGGACAAGAGGGGCAATTGGAAGTTGCCGGAACTGATCTTATGACCTGCCGCGAAAATTATTTGCGGCTTGTGCGCCAAAAAATCGGATTTGTATTTCAGCAACATAATTTATTGGGTTTCCTGACCGCGCAACAAAACGTGGAGATGTCGCTTGAGATGTTTGACGATTATTCCGCATCCGAACGGCATCATATGGCCCTGAATATGCTGGAACATGTTGGCCTGCGGGATAAGTCCCACCTTTATCCCGCGCAATTATCGGTGGGGCAAAAGCAAAGGGTGGCGATTGCCCGCAGTCTGGTTCACAATCCGCAAATTATTCTAGCGGATGAGCCCACCGCATCGCTTGACAGTAAGACCGGTATTCAAGTGACGGAGATGCTGCAAAAAATGGTTAAGGAGCAAGGATGTGCTGCTCTGGTTGTAACGCACGATAACCGCATTTTTTCCTATGCGGATAAGATACTGCATATTGAGGATGGCAGGATTTTTTAGAGACCAAGCAGCATCTTAAAACTCCGCTCATATGCACAATTTTTGGCGCACTTTTTAGCACAACATACGATGGTATGAAAAAAAAGAAACTATTAATAAATAAGCCCTATAGTTGCAACTATAGGGTGAAAAAATGTTTATCCACAGTAAAAAGACTCCGCTTGACAATTATTTGCAAAGGCTAAAAACATGGTTTCATGCGTTGAGGCCGCGCCTAGCTCCCGCGTTTAATTTGGATATTGAGTGGATTTTGGGCCATGGTCCTGAATCACTGGATTTATCGCTGGTGTTTTTTAATCAACATGGGGACTTGGTTGCGGTAAATGAACGTGCGCGCCATATTTTGCCCCAATTAAAGCCGAAAAATGCCAAGAGTCAGGCATGTATCGAAACCATTGATAGTTTAAAAAGCTTTATCACTTTTGTGTTTGATCATTCCATCGACCCCCATATGCAAACGCATCTATTTTGGGAAAAAGAAGGGCGATATACCACAATTTTTCGGGAAATTATCCAGCTTCAAAATAATCAATTTTATATTATTCGCGCAATTCCGCAAAAAAATGGTTCTACGCTGGTTGATATGACCGATATTACCGACATCAAGCAAAATGCCGACCATCTTTTTTATTTGGGCCAGCATAATAAAATTCTGGCTGAGGCCATTCAGACCTCACGCGATGGAATTTTTATTGCCGATAACACGCAGGCAGTTCGCAAAATTTTGTTTGTGAATCAGTCACTCTCGCTTTTGCTGAATCGCGATTGTGAAGAGTTGATCGGACATTCCAGCTCGATCATATTTTCTCAGGAGTTTCCCAAAGAGTTTGATGAGATTCAAGACATTCTGAAATCAAAATCCAATGGCACGATATGGAGCTTCCGTGACCGCAAAAGCAGCGGTAAAATTTGGCTTGAAATGCATTTGATCACATGCGGTGTGAACGGCAATCTTCTCATTGGGTTTCTGGCGGATCGCACCCAGGAACGTCAGCAACAAGATCGGTTGCGCCAAACCCAAAGGTTAGAGGCTATCGGGCAATTGGTCGGCGGTATCGCCCATGATTTTAACAATATCCTCGCGATTATCGAAGGCTATGCGCATATGGCGCAAAGTTCCATCAAACGCGGCGAAGATATAACGCCCAAGCTGGAAAAGATTTTGCAAGCTACACAGCGCGGTAGCGGCCTAACGCGGCAGCTCCTTACATTTGGTAAACACCGTATCGCAGAGCATAAAACGATTGATATCTGTTCGGTTGTGCGGGATGTCGAGGGATTGTTGCATCCATTGTTGGGGGTGTCGATCAAGCTGATCATGGATGTGGATAAGGGGCCGATTTATATTAAGGCGACCTCTGACATCATCACCCAAATCGTTATGAATTTATGTATCAATGCGCGGGATGCAATGAAGGATGACGGCGGGGAGATTCACCTAACCGTCATCAGGTCAAAAAATCGCGATGAAGCGGAAGGATGTTATCTGATGATTGCCGATACAGGTTGCGGCATGTCGCGCGAAGTCATGGATAAAATATTCGATCCGTTCTTTACGACCAAGGAGCAAGGCAAGGGAACGGGCCTGGGGCTGTCTATGGTCTATGGACTTGTGCAGCAGCTCAAAGGCGAAATCATGGTTGATTCTACGCCCAAACTTGGAACTTGTTTTTCGATTTGGATCCCGCAAAGCCAGGATCAACCTGAAAAATCCGATCATTTCATCTCTGGGCTTGATCAGGGGGAAATTCTACGTGGGAAAACTGTGGTTGTTGCGGAGGATGAGCCTGATTTGCTTGAGATCATGCAAAGCACGCTGGAGGAATTCGGCATGAACGTATTGACGGCCCATAACGGCAATGAAGCCCTTGAGGTTCAGGATAATTATGATGGCGAGATAGATTTTCTATTGACCGATATGGTGATGCCGGAGATGGACGGGCTAAGGCTCGCGGAATTATTCCATGAAATTCGCCCGCATGCGCATGTGGTGTTTATGAGCGGTTACCCTGTGCGCGGCGAAATCAGTACCATAGATTTGCCCGAAGATGCAGTGTTTATGGCCAAGCCAATCATTAAAGAAAATCTGAAAACTATCATGGAAAACATCTATCGCGGGCAAAGTACTCAAGCGCAATCACGATGGATAGAAACCGCCACCAGAACAATTAATTAGCACGATCAACCATCTGAACAAACCAACTTAATTCTGAGTAAATTTTATAAAAAGGGGAAAAAATGACTAAAGCCAACGATGGAATCAAACATTTAAAAGTATTGATTGTGGATGATCAGCTGGAGGTACGTTCAATGTTGCGTGGGATGCTGAGTGAGCTTGGTATTTCGCAAATTTTTGAGGCAAGTGACGGCAAGGAAGCCATGCAATTCACCGACAATGCCATGGATATGATTGATGTGGTTATTTGTGATTGGAATATGCCCAAAATGACCGGGATAGAGCTGTTGCGGCAGATGAGATCCGTTTATCCCGATGTTCCGTTTTTGATGGTCACGGGCCGCAGTGATATGGATTCTGTGACTCAGGCCAAAGCCAGCGGCGTGACCGCCTATATCCGCAAACCGTTTTCGCCTGCACATTTGGAAATCAAGCTTCGTGTGATCAAATCGAAAATTGATAGTGCCAGGGTGGCTTAAAATTAGTGGCTTAATCCGGACGGCTTAAGCTAATCGTAACACTCGCGCGTGCCGCAATCCTTGGTTTCCAGCTCCAAAGAGGCATGCGCAATGTCAAAATCATTCTTGAGCAAAAGCTTGATTTCATGGCGCAGCTCGTCTTGGTCAATCAACTCCGCCATGACGATATGGGCTTCGAGGGCCAGAGTATGTTCATCCAGTGAGCGCAAATGCAAATGGTGGATGCCGGCAACTTGCGGCATTTCCATCAATTTCGACTCAATCAATTGGGTGAGGCTTTCATGCGGCGCGGCATCAATTAAAATATTGATCACCGGCATGATTTCACGGCTGATTTGCCACAAAATATAGCCCGCGATGGCAAGGGTTAAAAGCGGATCAATCCAGTACCAATCGAACGCCAAAATCAATAATCCGGCGACAATGACGCCGATTGAGGACACGGCATCGCCCAAATTATGCAGATAGGCCGCTCGGATATTCTGGGATTCTTTGGCCCCGCGATAGGTGAGGGCGACAGTGCCGAGATTGATAAAAACGGCAAGACTTGAAATCCAGATCAATGGTAGTCCTGCGACCTCATGCGGCGCAAAAAACCGCGTGATGGCCTCAATCGCCAGCCAACAGGACACCAAAATCAGGGCAACATAGTTGGTAAAGGCCGAGAGGGTTTCGACGCGGCGATAGCCATAGGTGCGCAGCCGGTCTGGCCTGCGGCGCGCAATCTTGCGTGCGATCAAGGCCAAGAGTAAGGACGCAGAGTCCGAGAGGTTATGGAGCGCATCGGCCACCAATGCTAGCGAACCCGACGCCACACCTCCAACGACCTGTATCAGGGAGAGAAACAAATTCCCGACAAAGGCCCAGGATAAATTGCGGTCATGCGTGTGGGCATGGGCATGCGCGTGGGCATGGGAAGAATGGGCATGCGTATGTCCGTGTGCGTGTTCATCACCATGGGAATGCGCATGATGGGGTCTGGCCTGATCATTCCCGTGATCATTCATATTATCACCGCTTTTCATTATGCGGCGGCCAGTTTATCGGCTAAATAATATTTGGCTGTACGCCGCCCGTTTTCAAACTCCAAGATCAAGGGGGATCCGGTGGGGATCTCGGTTTGGTTGATATTTTCCGGCGTGTTTTCACCCAAAATAATTAGCAGCGCGCGCAGCGAATTTCCGTGGGCCGCGATCAAAATATTTTTTCCGGCATCAATTTGCGGCTTGATCACTGAGTCGTAATAGGGACGTACGCGTTTTTCTACCACGTCTTGGAGGCTCTCGCCCCCGGGGGGCTGAACATCATATGATCTGCGCCAAATATGCACTTGGTCTTCGCCATATTTTTGCCGCGTTTCATCTTTATTAAGGCCCGTGAGGTCGCCGTAATCCCGCTCCCTTAAGTCAGGGTGGCGAATCATCAGCGGCACCATTGCCGCTTGACCTGCTTCCTCCAAGGCAATTTCTGCGGTTTCATAAGCGCGTTTGAGTGTAGAGGTATAGACCACATCGAAATGAATATTGGCCTTAGCTAGGTTTTCCCCTGAGATTTTAGCCTCACGCAAGCCTTGTTCACTTAACTCAACATCTTGAAAGCCGGTGAAGCGATTTTGCAAATTCCAGTCACTTTGGCCGTGACGCATCAGTACGAGATAAGAAGTCATAATTTTTCCTTGATAAAATGATTTTCAAAAATTTACGGCATCAACGTCAATCAACATCAATGCGAATCAACACAGCGAACTCAACATGATTTTATTTATAGGCTTCCCCGCGAACCAGTTTTGAATAGGAGTCGCGAAGGTGGCGCGTTACCGGGCCGACCGTGTAGGTGGTTTGATCAATTTTTCCAACGGCCGTGAGTTCGGTCGCGGTGCCGGTTAAAAAGACTTCATCGGCGGCGCGCAAGTCGTCTTCGGTAATGCGATCAATTTCCACGGTGTAACCAAGCTCGCGGGCCAGATCAATCACCGTTTGGCGGGTTAATCCGTTGAGGAAACAATCGGGTTCGGGCGTGCGTAAAACTTTGTCCTTAATGCGGAACAAATTGGCCCCCGTGGCCTCCACCGGGTATCCACGATAATCGAACATCAAGGCATCGTTATAGCCTTGGTTTTCAGCAAAATGTTTTGAGATCGTGTTGATCATGTAAAGCCCCGCAGCCTTGGCATGGCAGGGCGCCGTGTCCGGATGTGGTTTTTTCCATGGCGAGGTGATCATCGCAATTCCCTTTTCGCGCAAGTCTTCGGAAAAATAGCTGGGCCATTGCCACGCCGCAACCGCCACATGGGTTTTGGCCAGTTGCGCGCCGATTCCCATTTGTTCGGACCCGCGCCAGGCAACGGGCCGCACATAGGCATCGGTCAAATTATTGGCCTTTAAAACCGCATTCTTGGCGGCGGTAATTTCATCTTGTGTAAAGGGAATTGACATGCCCAAAATCTCGGCCGATTTAAACAACCGCGCCGTATGTTCGAGGGATTTAAAAATCTTGCCGTTATAGCATCGCTCCCCTTCGAAAATCGAGCTTCCGTAATGGAGGCCGTGATTGATCACGTGGATTTTTGCCTCTCTCCACGGCACCATTTCGCCGTCAAACCAGATGAATCCGTCGCGATCGTCAAAGGGGATTAAGGTCATTTTCAAATATCCGTTATGTTTGATTTTGGTGGGTAAGCTTTACTAAAGCGCATAAATTTAACATAGACTTTATCGTCTCGCAAAGCTAAATTTGATTCAAATAAATTTGCAAAGTTTTAGACAAAAATGCCCCCATCGCCATTATTTTCTGACGCTCATAAACCCCATATTTTGGTGGTGGATGATGATGACCGCATCCGCAGCTTGTTATCGCGATATTTGCGTGATCAGGGATATGTGGTGGCCACGGCGGCGAGTGCGGAGAACGCGGATCAAATCCTGAAATTCTGCCTGTTTGATGCTCTCATTGTCGATATTATGATGCCGGGGCGCAGCGGGTTGGAATTTACGAGGGGTTTGCGTGAACGGTCGGACATTCCGGTGCTTTTGCTCACGGCTTTGGGTGAGACAGCGGACCGCATTATGGGCTTGGAGCATGGCGCGGATGATTATCTCGCCAAACCGTTTGATCCCAAGGAATTATTATTGCGGTTAAAGTCGATTTTGAAACGTCACCAACCGATTGATCGCCAGATCAGTGAGATCAGCTTTGGCGATTGGGTCTATGATTTTGATCGGCTGACACTCACAAAACGCAGCGACAACGACCATGAAGACCCACAGATTGTCTATTTGACGAGTGTGGAGGGAAAGTTGTTAGAGGCAATGGGGAGACAGATAGGAAAAATATTATCGCGTGAAGAACTCGCGCGGTTGTGCGGGTTAGAGGGCAATGACCGTACGGTTGATGTGCAAATCACGCGGTTGCGGAAAAAAATTGAAGATGATCGCAGTTATCCGCGCTATATTCAAACCGTGCGCGGTCAGGGCTATGTGTTAAAAGTTTAGGTGAACCGCTTTTGGCCGAAAAAAGATAGGCAAAAAAACAGGATTGAAAATATCGATATGAATTTCAGGTGGACATGGCTCAATCCCTGGCATTGGGTGCGCAAGATATTACCGCGCACACTGCTCATGCGCTCGCTCCTCATCATCACCTTGCCGATTTTGCTGTTGCAAATTGTGGTGATGTCGGTGTTTGTGGATAATCACTGGCGCAAAATTACGTCCCGCTTGGCCTTTAGTGTGGCGGGGGAGGTGGCAATTTTTGCCGATGAACTCGACTCCGCCAATACCACCCATGTGGACCGACAAAAACTGGATGTGATTGCCAACTATGCGGCCCAGAATTTGGATTTGTTGGTGAGTTTCGAAGAAAATGCCCGAATTAATCCGGAAGTCAACACGCGCGGTGCATGGGAGAAATTCACGGTGGCTGCGCTTTCTAAGGCGATACGTGAGCAAGTGCGCAGACCCTATAGCCTCTCGGTTTCGGACGCGGATGATTGGGTGAATATCGGCATTCAACTTGATAATGGCGTGCTCAGGGTTCTCGCGTTGGATCGGCGTTTATTTTCTTCTTCGGCCTATATTTTCCTGTTTTGGGTGTGGGGGAGTTCGCTCATTCTGCTCACCATCGCGATTGTGTTTATGCGCAATCAGATTAAACCGATCAAACGCTTGGCCTGGGCGGCGGAGCATATGGGGCTGGGGCGTGAGATTATGCCGTTTAAACCCGAAGGCGCGCGCGAAGTTCGTCAGGCCGGTAAGGCCTTTTTAGAAATGCACGACCGTATCACGCGCCAAATTGAACAACGCACGATTATGTTAGCGGGTATTTCGCATGATCTGCGCACGCCGCTCACAAGGCTCAAACTGGGGCTTTCTCTGATAGGCGCAGGGCGACAAAATAGCGTGGGCGAGGGGAGGAGAGAGGAGAGCGAGGATATCGCCGCACTTGAGCAAGATATCGTGGATATGGAGCGGATGATCAATAGTTATCTTGATTTTGTGCGACTCGAAAATCAATCCGAACAAAGCGAATCTTTCGACATGGCGCAATTGCTGCAAAAATTATGCGAACAAGCGCGCCGTCAGGCCCAAAGCCAGAATAAATCGCTGGAAATTCTTGAAGATTTGCCGCAATCAATTGATTTTTACGGGCGGCCGCTCTCACTGGAACGGGCAATAGCCAATGTGATCGGCAATGCGGTGAAATACGGCACGATTGTGAGCGTGCGGGCAACAGAAAAGGTTGCACAAAAACAGG
>JBDHTT010000001.1:0-63592 GCA_039808785.1 Alphaproteobacteria bacterium | reverse complement strand
ATCCAGTCGCGCCGTGCTTTCCGCGCTATGCTTTTTTGCGAATAATATCCGCATCGATTTTGGCCAATTCCTCAACCCGCAATTTGCTTTTTGCAGGAGCCTGATACGCCACATGGCAGTGGTGAGTGCAATAAATCATACCGCCTTGAACTTTGGAACCACAAAATTTAAACCCGGCTTCTTTAGGATCACCAATTGGCCAACGGCATAAACCTTCTTTTAATTCAACCAATTGAATACCTTCACCTGCGCAATAATCATCTTCAAGCAATGCAACTGCAACGACAGGGGCCGCGATGTCACTTTCATGATGTTTAGAGATACGGCGAGATTGGGATGATTTGGAGTCTGATTTGGATTTAGAGGATTTCTGAACTGATTTCGTTGAGCTTTCTTCTTGAGTGTTGGCGATCCGACCAGAAAGCTTAAGTCGATGAGCCTTGCCGATAACGGCATTTCTGGTAACTCCGCCCAATGATTTAGCAATCTCGGCTGCAGTTTTACCTTCTCCCCATAATTTCATTAAAAGGTCAATTCGATCATTGGTCCAGCTCATATTTTTCTCCTCCAGAGTCATGTATAATTTCTTCATTAAAAATTTTCATTCTTAATGAAAGCCCTCACATACGGGGCCGGCTTTTGAACAAGGTCCGCCGCGCTTAGTGCCGTATAATTTGAAATAAAAATATTATTCCAAACTCTTGCATTGCGCAGAATTTTGCTGCGCATCGCCCCAAAAAATGCTGCACTTCTTTTAAAGTTTTTTGTATGGCGATGGATTTACTTTACGCATAGCTTGGTGATGCACTCAAGAATCCTGAGTGTTTTTTTCAATTTTATCCACAGAAGAACATGAGAGAGTCTTGTGTAACAAAGACGTTGTTTGAGCGAATGAAGGTGCCTATATAGATTTAAAGACAAATTCTGCAATCTTATGCAACATTTGGTGAATGGATTTATGATTTTTCTGTGGCAAAATGACTGAGATTGCCCTAAGACTCTCTTCTTATTCTCTTGTAAAATAGTTTTTTGAGCAGGTATCATGAGCGCATCTGAACTTTCCCATTCCACGCCACTGGCCGTGATTATTTTGGCCGCAGGTAAGGGCACGCGCATGCGCTCCAACCTGCCCAAATTGCTGCATCAAATTGCGGATTTGCCGATGGTGTCGCATGTCGTGCGTACTGTCATTCGGCTCAACCCCGACTATATTATCCCGGTCATCGCGCCGCAGATGGAGGATGTGAGGGAGACCGCACAAAAGGAATTGGATGGCTCCACAAGCCAAAGTTTTTTTGCTATTCAAACCGAACAATTGGGAACCGGTCATGCGGTCAAATGCGCGGTGGAGGAGTTAGAGCGGGCGTATCCTGAATTTTGCGGCAATGTGCTGGTGCTGTGCGGTGATGTGCCGCTGGTGGGGGCTGACTGCCTCAAGGATTTCTTGGCGGATTTTAACGCGCATTCCGGTTTTGGTGCAAGTTTTATGGCGATGGTGCCGCCAGATCCTACGGGTTTTGGCCGGATCTTTCAAAATGCAGATGGCACGTTGAAAGATATTATCGAAGAAAAAGACGCAAATCCCGAGCAAAAATTGGTGCGCTTGGTGAATAGCGGCATCGGCGTGTTTCGCAGCAAAAATTTCCTCAAATATCTGGGCCAATTGGGCAAAAATAACCGTCAGGGTGAATATTATTTGGTCGATATTCCGAAAATTTTAAACTCGAAAAAGATTGGCACAGGCGTGTTTCGCGGGCCGTACCGTGAATTGCGCGGCGTGAATTCCCGCGCGCAATTGGCGGAATTGGAACAGTATTGGCAAGAGATGAAACGGTTGGAGATGATGGAGAGTGGTGTGACACTCCAAGATCCAGCCACGGTATATTTTTCGCATGATACGCAGATTGGCCAGGATTGCGTGATCGGTCCGCATGTGATCTTTGGCCCCCAAGTTAGGATTGAAGCCAATGTGGACATCAAGCCATTCAGCCATATTGAAGGGGCCACCATTCAAAGCGGGGCGAGCATTGGCCCCTTTGCCCGCATCCGCCCGCACAGCCATATTGACGAAGGTGCCAAAATCGGCAATTTTGTGGAGGTTAAAAACAGCCATATCAAACGCGGAGCCAAGGCCAATCACCTGGGGTATATCGGCGATGCGGCATTGGGCGAACAGGCCAATTTCGGATGCGGTGCAATTACGGTGAATTATGACGGGCAACATAAGTCAAAAACCTTGATTGGCGATTATGTGATGGTCGGATCAAACGCCACATTGATTGCGCCGGTGGAAATCGGCGACGGGGCCTATATCGCCGCGGGCAGCACGGTGACGCAAAATGTTGAACCGGATGCGTTGGTGGTTGGACGCAGTAAGCAAATCAGCCTTGCGGGAAAAGCCAAAGGACGATTAAAAAGATCGTAATTCAGATCAAAAAATCTTATCACATATTCAAAAATGGGAGTTTAAATTTATGTGCGGTATTATCGGGATTGTTTCAAATAAAAATATTGTCCCCGAATTGGTGGAGGGTCTGCGCAGATTAGAATATCGCGGTTATGATTCGGCCGGGGTTGCCACGCTTCAGGGGGAGCATTTGGTGCGCGCGCGCGCCGAAGGCAAGCTGGATAATTTGGCGCAACGCTTAAAATCCCACCCGCTCAACGGGTCCATCGGCATTGGTCACACACGTTGGGCCACACACGGAAAACCCACAGAACGCAACGCCCACCCGCATATGACAGAGCGTGTCGCGGTCGTGCATAACGGCATTATTGAGAATTATCAAGAACTCAAGGCCGAGCTGCAAGAACAAGGCGTCACATTTGAAACCGACACCGATACCGAAGTCATTGCGCATTTGGTGGATTATTATCTGCAGCAGGGTGAGAGCCCCGAACAGGCGGCGCATAAATGTTTCAACCGGCTGCGCGGGACATTTGCGATTGTCCTGATGTTTCGCGGGCTGGAAAATTGTTTGATCGGCGCGCGGCAGGGGACTCCGCTGGCGGTGGGTTACGGGGACGGGGAAATGCTCATTGCCTCCGACTCCTACGCCCTCTCTCCCTTTACCAAAAAAATCAGCTTTCTGGAGGATGGCGACCGTTTGGTCATGACCAATGATAATATCAAAATCACCGATGCGAAATTGAAAGCCGTGGATCGCCCGGTGCGGCTCACCGCGCAATCGGGCCAAACGGCGGGGAAGGGCGATTATCCGCATTTTATGCTCAAGGAAATTTACGAACAACCGGTGGTGATGACCGAAACGCTCAACACGCTGATCAATCCCACCACCAATCGGCTTTCGTTGCATAACGAAGTGTTGGAGGCTCTCTTACGCGCGCCGCGCCTGACATTGGTGGCGTGCGGCACGGCCTATTACGCCTGTATGGTGGCCAAATATTGGTTTGAAACCATTGCCAAAATTCCGTGTGAAGTCGATGTCGCGTCCGAATTCCGTTATCGCGAAGCGCCGCTTCCCTCAAACGGTATGGCGATTTTTGTCTCACAGTCGGGGGAAACCTTGGACACTTTGGAGGCGCTCAGATACTGCAAGCGCGAGCGGCAAATGTGCCTGTCGATTGTGAACACCATTGAAAGCACGATTGAACGCGAATCGCATCTGTGCCTTCATACCATGGCGGGGCCGGAGATTGGCGTGGCGTCTACTAAAGCCTTCACAACTCAACTCACCACCCTCGCGGCTATGGCGGTGGCGGCGGCATCGGCCAAGGGCGTGATCACCGAAGCCAAAGAGGCCGAATATACCTATGAACTGCGCACGATGCCCAAAATTGCCGCCAGTATCTTCAGCCGTAATGAACAAATTATCCGCATTGCCAATGACATTCAATCCTTCACTCATGTTCTCTATTTGGGGCGTGGCGGGTTGTATCCGCTGGCGTTGGAGGGAGCGTTGAAGCTCAAGGAAATTTCCTATATCCATGCCGAAGCCTATGCCGCGGGGGAAATGAAACACGGCCCCATTGCCCTGATTGATGATCGGCTTCCGGTGGTGTTTCTGGCACCGAGCGATCATATGCTGGAAAAAAATATCTCTAATATTCAGGAAACTATAGCCCGCGGTGGGAAAATCCTTTTGATTACCGATGAAAACGGCGCGCAAAAAATCGGGTCTGAGTGTGCGTGGGTGATTACCCTGCCGGAAATGCATAGTTTGATCACACCGATTTTATATGCGCTCCCGGTGCAATTGCTGGCCTATCACGCAGCCGTGGCCAAGGGAACCGATGTGGACCAACCGAGAAACCTTGCAAAATCAGTCACAGTTGAGTAATTTGTGCGGATGCAAACTTCTACATTTCCACATTGCGATTCGATCGTGCCCATATCCCGCATATGGTGGTTGATCATACCCTGTGTGATGTTGGTCGCGCAAATTGCGTTCGAATGGCTCGCAAGCGAAGAGTGGAAGTCCATCCTATTAGAAGAGGGCGGTATTCATGAATCGCTTCAGGCGATTATAGCCTTCATCGGTTGTGTAATCGGCGTGCGGTTATTGAGTCGCGTGCGATCACCCTGGCTCAAACTCTGGTATTTTATCGCGGCGTTGGGCTGTCTTTATATCGCGGGGGAGGAGATCAGTTGGGGGCAATGGCTCTTTCATTGGACGACACCTATGGAATGGGCGCGGCTGAACGACCAAAACGAAACCAACCTTCATAATATGTCCACTTGGTTGGATCAAAAGCCTCAGGCCCTGCTGCAAATCGGTGTTTTGGTCGGCGGCATCATCATTCCCCTGATCAAACACTTTGCCCCGCACAAATTGCCGCAAAGATTTGCACCCATTTACGGGGATGCGATGCTACTACCCACCGCGTTGATTGCCTTGGTCCTTAAGACCATTGATACGCTGGCCGATATGAAATTGGGAATCTCCATTTTTCATTTTTTCTGGAGAATTAGCGAAGTGCTGGAACTGTTTATCTATTACTTTGTTACGCTCTATCTGGGTGGCCAATGGGCCAAGACGCGCGGGAACACAAGCCCGTGCAACGGGTAGCAGGTTTCAAAACAATCATAGCCTCGTCCCAAAGGGGGACTCGTTCAAATTTTGGCGATGAAATGCGGATTAAGGTAGTTTGGCTTGGCGTAGGTAAGGGGTGCGCCGTTAAAATCCGTGATCTGGCCCCCCACAGCATGCAAAATCGCCTGACCCGCCGCGGTGTCCCATTCCATGGTCGTTCCAAAGCGCGGATAAAGATGCGCGCGCCCCTCCGCCAACACCCCGAATTTGAGCGCAGACCCAACCCGCAACCACGTGGCGTTTGGATAATGTTGCGCTTGCCAAAGTTTCAAATGCGGATTTTCTAATGTTTGCGGGCCCAGAATGACGGGCGCGTCAGGAATGGAATTTTTCGCGAGTCTGGGCAGCTCTGTCCAGTTTCCCGCCTGCCGCTTTTTGGCCGCAGTTTTGATTGAGGCCGTATAGGCCAAATCCGGAGTCATATCCGGGGCCATATCTGCGAATGGTTGCCCCGGTGCCGTAATCACGCCCAGAACCGGTTTACTGTTACAAATCAGGGCAATATTGACGCTAAATTCTCCATTGCGTTTTAAAAATTCCCGAGTCCCATCCAGCGGATCAACCAGCCAGAAGATCTCAAACCCTTCGGGTTTTTCAGGTGATTCTTCGGATATCACCGGAATATGGGGGGTGAGTTTTTGGAGTGCGGGAACAATCACCCTATGCGCCGCGTAATCAGCCTCTGTCACCGGGCTGTGGTCATTCTTGCGCGTCACCTCAATCACTTGCTGCGCATAAATGCGCAAAATGGCGCGGCCGGCTTCATCGGCAATCCCTAGGGCTTCGCTGATCAGATGCTCATAATCACTGGTGGTAAAATGATGCGGGCTGGACAACATGAAGGGACAATAGGGGGTATGCCGAAAAAATGGTTGGAATAGCCCTCTATCCTACAACACAAACTGGCTGAGGTCACGATTTTTCGAGAGTTCAGAGACCTGAGATTTCACATACTCTGCCGTAATCGCAACGCTTTCACCGCCGCGATCGGTGGCGTTGAAACTGATATCCTCCAGCAATTTTTCCATCACAGTTTGCAGTCGCCGCGCTCCAATATTTTCCACGGTTTCATTGACTTCAAACGCGATGCGTGCAATTTCGTCAATCGCATCCGACTCAAATTCCAATTTCAACTGCTCGGTTTCCATCAGCGCACTATATTGCCGCAGCAAGCAAACCTCGGTATCGGTCAAAATCCGGCGGAAATCGGCCTCAGTGAGAGAGGAAAGCTCCACCCGAATGGGCAGCCGCCCTTGGAGTTCCGCCAGCAAATCCGACGGTTTCGCATAGTGAAAGGCCCCCGATGCGATAAAGAGAATATGATCCGTATTGACGGGGCCATGTTTGGTGGACACGACTGTTCCCTCAATCAATGGCAACAAATCACGCTGGACCCCTTCACGGCTAACATCCCCGCCGCGCACATCCTGACGCGCCGCGATTTTGTCAATCTCATCAATAAACACAATTCCGTTTTGTTGCACCAATTCCCGCGCGATATCGAGAATTTTGTCTTCATCCAGCAAATTATCGGCTTCCTCCGTCAACACCAATTTCATCGCCGCGTCCACCTTCATTTTGCGGCGTTTGGTGCGGTTGCCGATTTTGCCCAGCATATCACCGAGGCTTACCATGCTCATGGACGCGCCGGGCATGCCGGGGATATCAAAACTGGGAATGCCGCTGCCGGCATCTTGAACTTCAATCTCAATTTCCTTGTCATTCAGGCTGCCTTCGCGCAATTGTTTGCGGAAAATTTGGCGGGTGGACTCCCCCGCATCCTCCCCCACCAGTGCAGAGAGCACACGGTTTTCCGCCGCCAGTTCGGCCTGCGCTTCTACATTTTTGCGCATTTTCTCGCGGGTTTGGCGCAATCCGATTTCCATCAAATCGCGGATGATGCTCTCCACGTCTTTTCCCACATAACCGACTTCGGTGAATTTTGTGGCTTCGACCTTGAGGAACGGGGCCTGCGCCAATTTCGCCAAGCGGCGCGCAATTTCGGTTTTTCCCACGCCGGTCGGGCCAATCATCAGGATGTTTTTGGGATAGATTTCCTCCTGAAGGGCAGGATCAAGTTGTTGCCGACGCCAGCGATTACGCAGGGCAATCGCCACGGCTTTTTTGGCGGCAGTTTGCCCGATGATAAAGCGATCAAGTTCAGAGACAATCTCACGCGGGGTGAAGGCCGGAATATCGAGAATGCGCGCGGAAATATCGCGGCTGTTATCTTGTTCGCTCGCACGCGCATCGCGGCCCGCTTGGTCATCATGCGAAACTTTGGGTATGTCGGTCATGTTAAATTTTTTCAATCACAATATTATGGTTGGAATAAATACAGATATCACCCGCAATTTTCATGGCTTTTTGGGCAATGTCTTCGAGTTTCATATCGGTGTTTTCAATCAAGGCACGCGCGGCGGAAAGTGCGTAATTCCCGCCCGACCCGATGCCGATCACCCCGTCTTCGGGTTCCACCACATCGCCCGTTCCTGAGAGAATGAGGGAGGTTGAGCTGTCGCACACGGCCATCATCGCCTCTAATTTGCGCAAATATTTATCGGTGCGCCAGTCCTTGGCGAGTTCCACACACGCCCGCAGCAATTGCCCGGGATGAGCCTCCAGCTTGGCTTCCAGCCGCTCAAACAACGTAAAGGCATCGGCAGTGGCCCCGGCAAAGCCGGCAACAACTTGGCCGCCCTTACCCAGTCGGCGAACCTTGCGCGCGTTGGATTTCAGGATGGTGGCACCGAGCGTTACCTGCCCGTCACCCGCCACCACAATCTCTTTCCCGCGCCGCAGCGCCAGAATGGTGGTGGAATGCCAATTGGATTTATCAGAAGGATTATATGGATTTGTCATACCCCAACATATGGCGCGATTTGCGCCATACGTCAAGTATGAGATTGAAAGAACAATTAATTCGACTCACGACAGGTGCAGGCAAAGAAAGTATACCCGGTTGTCGTGGTAACAAGACATGCGGATACTTTTTCCACCTGGTCACAGCTACATGCATCATTAGGATGGGGGTAGGCCTGGCCGGTATAGGCGCCGGTTCCACTGTTGGTTGGATCGCTTCCGGGTTTCCAAATATAAGTCCGGGCGATACAGGTTCCGTCCGTATTTCCGCTTGTGTCCGGATCATCGATCCAGCCATTCCCGGAACGAACTTTCCGTACTTTTTTCTTGGTTTGAGTTTTATAACAGCCCACCGCACAATCCGGATCAGATTCCTCCATTTTGGTACAGTTTGAGTCGTTCCAGGCAGAGTCATTATATTTGCATTGGTTTATATTAGCACTAAGATGACGCCATTTTCCTATACTCGTATCTGCTGGCCAACTATATGGATCAACGGAAAAACTGGAAGGACTAGGAGATGATTGCCTTGTTCCACCCCCATCACAACTGGCAAATTCAATTTTGTCCGGAATATTGCAACTACAGGCACCACTTGGGTCATCAGTGCCCAAACTTGATAATAATGTCCCTCCAGTAATTGATTGTCCATCCTCGGATACGGTCCCGCCTACTTGCCATGGTTTGTATGACCATTCAGAGGCCAATTGATTGCCATTGCACAGTTTATATTTTATCCTATGGATGGTGCCTTTGGATGTTAAGTTCCCTGAACATGGGTACTCTTCAGTTTTGTAAACGGGTTGACATAGACATGCGGAGTTGTTCGGCGCACCGGCATTAACTTGCTCACCATCACAGCCAATATAGTAATCTTGCGTAGCATTTCCGGTGTATCCTTCGCCAAGTGTAAGAGAACAACTCACGGATTTAGTTTGGGTATTTGCCATTGCCGAATTCTGATTATAGCTACAATGCGCGCTATCATAGGCACTGGCAGGATAACCAGGCCCAGAATTAACCTGCCAGGTACCATTATTACAAGTGTACGTTTTTTTGGCACAATTGTTGGGTGCTGTTAAAGTGTGGGGAGTATTGTGACCTCCCATGGTCAGTGAATAAGATACGCCACATAATTCCCCGATCCCTGCAGTACACTTATTATTAGGTAAAGTACAGTTTGGCGTCCCATCAGCATTAAAGCCTATAAAAACTTCATCGGGATTGGTACAGTAAAAACGAATGGCGGCGCACTTGGCGTTTCCGGCTTCAATGCTCGTCATATATTGTCCTGCGGGACATCCACCCATTCCACGACCTGGTTGGGCCGGGTCATAGGGTGCGGCAATATTCTCCACCCTAAAACAATTTGCTCCGTTTTGGTCGCAATATTGTGGTGCAAAAATTTTATTGTTGGCCGTGTTGCCGTCACCGACCCTTAGCGAGCCAGTTTGGAATGCCACATCCCCGTTCACATTGGCCAAACGCCCATATTGCGCGGAATCGTTCGTATAGTTAACCGAACTCTGCCCCACGGTTAAGGTGTCGGTAATCTGGGCGGGATCAAATATCCCAACACCTACATTCCCTTGGCTTAAATCTGTCACGCTCTCTGACGTCGGGGCTGTGCGCCGCCATAACGGGTTTTCACTGGCGACGAAATAGGCCATCGTATCATCAAAATTATTACCCGTGACATCCATGCGATAGGTTGCGGCCATATTGGCACCCGGCCCCGCCGCCCCAAATGAGTAATTACGGCAATTTTCAGAATCGCCCCCATTGCCATTACAGGCATTGGCAATGCCATTAGCATTCACTGCCCCATTGCCATTTTTCCCTGAACTGAAGACAACATAGGCGGCCGATTGGGGGCCGTTCGATAAATCTGCGCCGGTACTATCTATAATGCGTATCCCGCCGCCATCTTCTCTAAATGTGCCAACGTTGGCCATATCCTGAGTAACGGCATATACTAATCGGTTGCCATAACCATCAAGTGTGTCTTTTTCATCCAGTTGCATATCCCGAAATGGAATGGTCCCGACCCGAACATTGCGGCTCGGGATATCAAGTCGATCGCTCTGCTCCACGCAAATGCCATTTACCGTCGGGGCCGCAGGTGTACCACCCGAGAGACACTGCCCGGGAGTCAGTGCTATGCCTGGGTCGTCATCTCCGGCATTTGCGGCATTTGCGGCATTGGCCGCAACCACAGCAGCATCAAAATTTGCCTGCAGCTGGTTGTTTTGTTGAGTAATTGCGCCAGCAAGAGGTGCATAATCGCATAAATAGTAGGTGGGGCCCGCCATTGCACATTGAAACTGTTGATTCGTGCTGCCAAGCCATTGCAGATAGAAGGAGAAGTCACTATTCGCATCAAAATCGTTTAGACCTAAATTATTTAGACCCTTTGCCAAACCAGCTGCGGTAAGAGTGCAGCACGGCTGACCACCTCGTGTGTTGGGATACCTATAACATGTCATATCCTCGCTCTGTGCCACTACACCGGTCATATTACCGACATTCGCAGGGAGAGGTGGAGGCGCAGGAAAAAAATTTGGAGGGTTAGGCGGTGCTACTGCATTCCCGGCTACAAATCCATCGCACTTTACCTCCCGTCCGTAATTGGCACTGTTTCTTGGTTCCAAAATCGGGGCGGGGCAGGGATAACGCCCAAAATTACTTTTGAAGGTTTGTAGGGCCTGGTTCACCGTTTGCACCACTTGGGTGGTTTTCGTCATTTCTTGCTTTTGTCTATAGACCTGATAGGCCGATAGACCAGATGCCATAATGACCCCCAGAATCATCATGGAGATCGCAACTTCAATCAGTGTAAAACCACAAACATTACGGCCAGAACCGCTCAGGGGCAATTTTCGATACATGTTTGGTGTTCCTCCCACTAACTTCAATACGTATTATTATCACTGCAAATGATTTTTCCATCACTTAATAAACCTTTTAAAAAAAAGCCTGGAGGACAAGTTTTCTCAACACCGGGGGTGGCAATGCTCGGCGCGCTACAGACCACTTGGCCGCCTGAGATGCCGGTCATCACATTGCCAGGATTGGCACAGCTATTTATCCCTGGTTGCCGATCGCCGAAAAACCCGGTGTTTGAATTGATGTTCAAGCAAAGACTGCCATCCAGATTGCATAGATTGTCGGTTCGTATCGCCCCGGCCCTCAAGTTTCCGGCCACATCAAGCATTAGATTATTGGTCCCCGTCGGGGGGAAAGCTGCCGGAGTGGCGGTGCCAACACCCACCGCACCAGTAAAATAGGGACGCATATGAGTGGTTGGAAGGAAATTATTATCAGTGACAGTCAACCATAAATCCCCCCCCCTCACGTTATAGGCCAGCAGCCGATCATCAAAAAAGCCATTACCTGCCCCTTCGGAATTCGCCAAAGCTTGGCGGAACGTGAAGTCACCGTCACAATTTTCTCCGTCAGATGTCACGATAGCGCAGGGCGTAGAAATCCCATTGGCATTATAAGCCCCCAAGCCAGTTTCCCCAGAGGAAAAAATCACAAACTGCCCGTCATCATTAACACCCGCCGTATTATTACCAAATTCATCCACCACTTTGATTACACCGTTTTTAAAGCGGTTAAACCCTTCTGTCCGGTCGGGGCGCGAGGACGTATAACTCACGGCATAGTTTAATTTCCTGCCCCAGCCATCAAGGGTCTTTTCATCCGACATGCCCGCAATGATTAGTCCCGCTGAAATGGTTGGAATCCCCCCGATTAACACAAATTCATTGTTATTTCCCACCGTGGCATCTGGATCATCATCGGTGTCACGCGCCCCCGGTACTTTACAAAATCCCTGTTCATTACCTCCAACATCACAATTCGGCACCCCTGCCAGAGTAAACCCTGCTATCGTGCAAATATCCACACCATAATTCGGATCACCTGGCTGCAGTGAACGATCGGCAGGGCACGGATAGCGCAGCGGCGAAAAAACCGCCATCACAGTTTCGGCATTGGCCATATTTGATTTTGTGGTTTCGATTTTACGATTCAAATCATACTGAGAATACAGCATGAGCAGTGGGATGAGCATCAAACCTGTTATCATCATAACAATGGAAATTTCCACTAAGGTAAACCCTGTGGAACGGCTTTGTTGCACATAGATCTTTTTTGAACCACTCTTAAACATTTTCACATTAACCAAAATCTATTATATCTCTCAAGGAAACCCGCATTTCAACGATCCATCGGCGTTAATTCCTATTGCGTATTGTCCGAGAACGGAACAACTTCCTGTTTGCGCAATTGAACCTGGTGTTGCTCTACTCGTGCTATTACAGGCCTCATCATTATCAAAGATTCCTGTCATTGCCATATCTTTCGGGCATTTTATGCCATTGCCGCGAAAAAACGCCCCATGCGTTCCTGCGGTATCGTCTACATAATAGCCACTGGCTACATCAAGATCGGGTGGAACCCCTCCAATCGTGCTCGGCATAAGAAAGGGCGGCGTATTTGCACCACCCCAACCATTGGCCGCCACTGTGGGACAAGCGGTTGCGGAGGTACATCGGCCATCGCGTGTCGCGGCATTACCATCTTCTACCCTGCCCGGGTCGTCAACGGCGTACCAAGCTGTCCCTTCCGTATCGGGTCCACGCCCTTTAAAACGAAAGGCTTTCACTTGCACTGATGCCCTGACAGAGCCGTAAACATCCAACTTTGAAACCGGGACACAGGGGGTGCGCCCCCCACAATCACCAATCGCGACATTGCCACCCAAACGATCCCGTATCCCTAAGTTCGGGTTAGCTGGCGTGACCGGTGTGTTGGACCATAACCCTGAACTGGTACTATTGGTTGCAAAGAGCAGATCATCAAAATGGGCTGCCCCAACCGCCAGCGCAACCTGACGTTTTCGGCTGATTGGATCGGCATTATTGCGGAACAGACCATCCCGATTACAATTCTCGGAATCTGCACCATTCGCCGCCACAGCACAGGCCGTGGCCACCTGCCCACCCGGAGAATAAGCACCTAGTCCATCCGCTCCATTGCTAGCAACAATGAAATGCGCGCGCGGCATGGTAAAATCGTCAACCCCGTCTCCATTCCCATCCACAAAGAAAATGGATTGCCCCGCGGCATTTTGCACGTCAATGGCCCCTGCATTTTCGTTAAAAGTGGCAGTATTTGTTAAGGGTGCCGTCACTGCATAGGTCAGGAAATTGCCATTCTCATCCATCACTGATGTGATTGGAACCCCTATCTCGGCAAACGGGAGAGCTCCAATGATAACGGCGGGAGGGGCTGCAACGGGATATGTATTTACAACAGTTTGACAAATAGCATTTGCCGGCGTTGCTCCATCCTGACAGTCCAACCATCCAGCACCGGGAACCGCTGCTTCCCGTCCAAAATTAGCGTTTCCGGGGGCCAGTGACGGATCGGCGGGGCGAGGGTATTTGCCGAATTTCAACGCATATTTCATGAGTGCGGATGAAGCCGTATCCACTGCCTGTTGCGTCGTGGCTTCTTTGTATCGCTGATAGTAGAGGTTGAGCATATATACGGTCGGAGTCAGAATGAGGGAGATGAGTATAAGCAGGATACAAACCTCAATCAGTGAAAATCCGCTATTTTTAGAGCTTTGGTGACAGAATTGAGCCTTGCACACACAGGCCGACCGGCTGCATTGGGCACTACGCTGATGAGAAAGGAAATCATCGCTCTGATTGTTCATATTGAAAGACCATCTACGCAAAGCGCGCATAATGCGCGCACAGAAACACTATATTCCATTGTAGGAATTAAAAGTTAACAAAATCTGAGGAATTGTTAAAATGAGAATTACCAGCATACTGGAACGGTATCTTCGCCCCAGCGCAAACATCAGCATGAACAATGAGATTAACCACAAGCCCCTGTGCAAAATAGCAGGGCAAAATAGTGATGTGCCATAGAATCTGATGATGCAAATCAGATTGGGTTGTTAGAAATTGTAAACAAACTCTCAGAGGCTTACTGCATCGTGAGGCCTTCCGGGCCATAATATCCGATGATTTTATTGGTATCAGCGTCCTTGAGGTAAAACATGCGCGGGTGGCGGCTTGTCATATGATAAACATAATCCACTGTCTGCATCACGCGCCGTTGATCATAGCCCGAAAGGTGATAAAAATTGACCCCGACATCCAAATACGGGATATGATCATCCAAATATTGCCGTTTAATAATATCGGCCACATACCACCGATTGATTAAATCAACTCCGGTACCGCCATTCATGGAAATCCAGTCCGATGGTTGCCAGGCGGGATTATTGCCTTGTACCTCACCCAATCCGCTATCCCATTGGCCGTTATGGGGGTTAATGCTGGTTTCATAATAGGGCATATAATCTTGGTTAACCCAGTGATTCCACCACCACCATGATGACCCGAGTTTGGGGCCAGCCTGTGCCGCAGGAATGCTCACAACCAAAGTGAGCGCGCAAAGTAAAAGCCCCCACAAAATATGCATATAAATCTTCATAACGCACCCATCCTAATCATATTTTAATCTAGCTGTGATATATTAATAAAATGATAAATTCAATTTCTATCGCGACAAGCGGGCTTTTGGCAAGTGCCAAAAGGGCTGATATTGCCGCCCAAAATATTGTCAATGCCGACACTGTGGGGGCTATATCCTCTACAAAGGGGCAAAATAGTGGTTATACTCCACAAGATGCTCTTACCCTCTCCCAAACGGGTGGTACAGTTGAAGCGGTTTCATTGAATCGCTCCCCGCCTTTTGTGCTGAGTTATGAGCCGAATTCGCCGCTTGCTAATTCCGACGGACTGGTCAATGCGCCGAATGTGAGTACGGATGAGGAGCTAATCACCCTCAAACAAGCGGAAAATGCCTATAAAGCCAACGCGATTTCCCTCAAAACCGGGCAGGAAATGGAGGAAACTCTGACCAAAGCTCTAGATCATAAGGCGTAGAGAATATTCATAACAAAAAGCCAATACCGGAGGTGAGATTGTAAACAGGTTCTTACGGCATGATCATAATCGGCGTTCCGGCATCCACCATTGAATATATTTCTTCAATGTCGTGATTGCGCATTGAGATGCATCCATTTGTCCAATTTTTATCAAACCGTTGAAAAAAACCCGAAATTCCACCGCGATCCCCGTGAATTCCTACATGTCCACCGGGAGAAACGCCCATTTTTTCGGCAAATTCTTGATCATGCTTATTGGGGTATGAAATTCCTAAAAATTTCTGAAAATTCTGGCTGATATGTTTTTCTTCGATTTTATAAAGTCCTTCGGGCGTACGTTCGTCCCCTTCATAGATTTTATGCCCCTTAGGATTGGCCCCCATCGCCATAATGGGATAGGTCTTCACAATCTGTCCTGACTTCCACAAAGTCAGAAGTCGCATATTTTTTTGGATAACGATATAATCAACCTGTTGAAAATATTGAGCTTTATCTGTAGCATTTTCGTTACCTCTCGATGGTTGCGAAGACATCGCCCACGCCGCCCCCTGTGATGCGGATTGGGGAGGCAGCTCAATCGGCGCAGCATATGTGGCTTGCTGTTGACTGTCGCTATTTGGGTTTGCGACACATGATGTCAGGCAGAACATAAATAGCATGGCGTGCACAATTTTTTTAACGGGAGCAATCATAACGCACTGGCTTTCATTCACTTGGTTCCATTTGATCGGGAGTATGCTGTGGGAAATAGAAAGTTTCAAGGGATTTAACAGCCGTTTCCAATGACATGCCCACACAATTTTGCTCAGAGCCTGTTCATGATTCTAACGCCTATCGCTCCTCCAGTATTGAGATTTAGCAAGTTTTCCTCCACACAGGGGATGCGGGGCCGATGTGGTTGTAGGAAAAGAAATCGGTAGGTTTAAAAGCCGCCGCACCGCCATATAGGCAAACCCTTCGGCCTCCAGCGCATCGCCATTCCATCCCAGATCATCCACAGATTTGACCGGCACGTGAAGCAAAGTGGAGAGTCTTCCCATCAAATGATGATTAAGGCGCCCGCCGCCCGTGACCATCCATATTCGAGGAGGAACAGGTAAAAATTTGGCCGCATGCGCGATGCTGCGTGCCGTAAACTCATTGAGAGTCGCTAGAGCATCTTCGGCAGAAAGTTCCTCCACGTCGGTGCAGTTCCATGCGTTACGGTCAAGCGATTTCGGTGGCGTGAGTGCAAAAAATTCATGGTCCATCCAACCTGTTACCAATTCTTCATCAACACATCCACGTGCGGCGAGGGTCCCACCCTTATCGAATTTCTTGCCCAAACGGGTGAGCATATAATCATCCATCAACGCATTGCCCGGCCCGCAATCAAACGCTAATAAGAACCTATTCATGCTCTCTACTGCGGCGTTGGATTTTTGCGGCATTTCTGTGCTTCCGCTCCTCAAGTACTTATACGTACGTTCCGGTGCGGTTCTCAGAAAACCACAAAAACCTTGTGCCGCAGCGAGATCATGAACAGGTTTTAAGGTCAGATTCTCCATGTTTGCGCCCGATGCTCCGAGCCAAGTTATATTCGAAACACCGCCAATATTCACGATCGCTACTGCATCGTTCAACAAAGGACATGAGGCTGAGAGGGAGTCTGGCGTTTGCTCGGATTCCAAACATACGCGGCGTGCCGATGCTACGCGGGCTGCGTGATAAATAGGAATGAGCGGGGCTCCCTGCCCACCGGCAGCCACATCCGCTTGCCTGAAATCATATACAACATCGCACTGGCAAAGACGGCGCAACAACTCGCCATCCCCCAATTGCCAGGTAAACTGCTGGGCTGGGTCATGCATTACAGTTTGGCCATGGAACCCAATAATATCAAGTGCTGGGTTTGGGGTTTGCGTTTTCAAATCATCCATAAAACCATTGACGATATCGGCATGAAAGTGTGTTAGTTCGGCTTCAATTTCGGATATTTCCGCCGTTGTCTCCCGCGCGCCGAAACAGAAGCGCAGCCGAGCACGTAATCCATCATCATATTCATAGGTACGAAAAGCCAATGGCTGGACATATTCCGCGCCATCTGTGGCAATATAGGCCAGATCAACTCCGTCCAACGATGTTCCCGACATTAGCCCAATGGCATAATAAATTTTTCCATGTTGATAAGTTAAAATCTTACAATTCTCCTCTTTTCAAATTGAAAATTTCGAGTCAAAATTGACGTGCCTAAGTTCGTGGTTTTTTTATGCCAATGCACGGGCACTCAAATTTATAAATTATGCTCATCATATCATAATGCAACAGGTGAGCAAGCTTCCGAAGATGGAATTAAGGGACGCGATATGGGTTTAAAAATTGCTGTTTTAAAAGAAACTGCGGAGTGTGAACAGCGTGTGGCGGCCACGCCGGAGACCGTGAAGAAATATATTGCCAAGGGGTTTGATGTTGCGGTGGTCGGTGGTGCGGGTGCACCATCTTTTTATCCTGACGCGGATTACGCAGCGGCAGGGGCCAAGATCGTAGATGAAAGCGACCCTGACTTAATCAGTGCAGATATTGTTCTGTGTGTACAAGCCCCGTTTCCGTTGCCATCGCTTAAAAACGGAGCGATTCTAATCGGGCTTCTAGCCCCGCATACGCCTGATCCGCGGTTGCAGCACTTTAAGCATGGGCAATTGACAACTCTTTCTATGGAGCTGATCCCCCGTATCACGCGGGCCCAGGCGATGGACGTGTTGTCTTCGCAATCCAACCTTGCGGGGTATCGCGCGGTGCTTGAGGCCTGCCATTATTATTCTCGCAGCTTCCCGATGATGATGACGGCAGCCGGGACCGTTGCCCCCGCCCGCGTCTTTATTATGGGGGCAGGGGTTGCAGGGCTACAGGCGATCGCCACGGCAAAACGTTTGGGGGCCATTGTGTCCGCCACTGATGTGCGGCCAGCAGCCAAGGAACAGGTGCAATCACTGGGCGCTAGCTTTGTCATGGTCGATAGTGATGAAATTCGCAATGCCGAAACGGCTGGCGGCTATGCCAAGGAAATGTCACAAGATTTCAAAGATAAACAGGCGCGATTGGTCGCAGAAACCATCGTCAAACAAGATGTGGTGATCACCACCGCATTGATCCCAGGCCGCCCCGCTCCGCGTTTGATTACCGAAGCCATGGTGCGCAGTATGAAAAGCGGATCCATCATTGTCGATATGGCAGTTGAACAAGGGGGGAATTGCGAGCTCTCAAAACCCGGGCAAATTGTTGAGGTGGACGGGGTAAAAATTCTAGGATTTTGCAATATTGCTTCGCACATTGCCACTGATTCTTCGGCCCTTTATGCTCGCAACCTGCTCAATTTAATTAATATTATGGTTGATCAGAGCGGCAAAGTCATACTCAATCGTGATGATGAAATCATTAAATCTATTATGCTCACCGATGGAGGGGCAATTGTGCATCCTCAATTTTCCACGTTATAAACTTACATGATTTATTTTTTTATGACACAATATCGCTCTTCCTCATTTATCTAAAGGTCCCAATCATGTCTGATCCCCAAAGTGCTATTGCTTACCAAGCGCAACAAATTTCTGAACTTTCCCACAAATTATCAGGACAGGCTGAGCGTCTGGCCAATGATGTGACCTCCTATAATTTTGCGATGGGTCACGGCAGCGATTTCCTCACCACCGGACTTACGATTTTTATTCTTTCCTGTTTTGTCGGTTATTACGTGGTGTGGCGCGTGACGCCGGCCTTGCACTCTCCCCTTATGGCTATCACCAATGCCATTTCCTCGGTGATTATTGTGGGGGCGTTAATTGCCGCGGGACCGAGCGAGACAAGTTTTTCCAAAATTGTCGGCTTTTTTGGGGTGATTTTGGTATCCATTAATATTTTTGGCGGGTTTATAGTCACCCGCCGTATGTTACAGATGTTTAAGAAGAAATAGCGGGGAGGTTCCAAACCTCTTACTGAGTTTCCGCCCTAATAAATTTTATGAAATTCTAAACCTTGTGAAATCGTGATCATGATTGCCTCCATTGCCCCTATCCTTTATCTGTTTTCCGCTGTTTTGTTTATATTGGCGTTGCGCGGACTATCGCACCCCGAAAGCGCACGCGGGGGGCTTAATTTAGGGATTTTAGGGATGATGTTGGCTATTCTCACGACCATCCTCACCCCGTCCATTGCCTCTTATGGCATGATCGTAACGGGGATCATCATTGGCGGACTGATCGGGACCATTACCGCACTCAAAATCAAAATGACGGCGTTGCCGCAATTGGTGGCGGCCTTTCACTCACTGGTGGGGTTGGCGGCGGTATGTGTTGCGGTGGCGGCGTTTCACAATCCGCAATCTTACGGCATTGGCGCCCCGGGTGAAGTTAAATTGTCCTCACTTATTGAAATGGCTTTGGGCGTAGCGATCGGTGCCATTACCTTTACCGGATCGGTGATTGCATGGGGAAAATTACAGGGTGTGATTTCTGGCAAACCGGTCACGTTTTCAGGACAGCATCTTTTGAATGCGGGATTGGTTATTTTGATCCTGGGGCTCATTATTTTGCTCTGCCTCTCTGAAGGTGCCATGTATTTCTGGGGTATTATTGCGCTCTCCCTGTTGCTGGGCATTCTGCTGATTATCCCCATTGGCGGGGCTGATATGCCGGTGATTGTGTCTATGCTCAATTCCTATTCGGGATGGGCGGCGGCGGGCATTGGCTTTACGTTGCAAAATCCATTGCTGATTATCACGGGAGCATTGGTCGGGGCATCGGGCGCGATTTTGTCCTATATTATGTGCAAGGGTATGAATCGTTCCTTTCTCAGTGTGATTCTGGGCGGTTTTGGTGCCGAACAGGGCGGCAGCGTAAGCTATGGCAGCGGAGAAAAATCCGCGAAAATCGGTTCGGCCGATGATGCGGCATTCATCATGAAAAATGCTGCGCGGGTGATTATTGTCCCAGGATACGGTATGGCGGTGGCCCAAGCCCAGCACGTGGTGCGCGAGCTTTCCGACACGTTGAAATCCCACGGGGTGGATGTGAAATTTGCTATTCATCCGGTGGCGGGCCGTATGCCCGGCCATATGAACGTGTTGTTGGCCGAGGCCAATGTGCCCTATGACGAAGTGTTTGAATTGGAGGATATTAACCGCGAATTTGCGCAGGCCGATGTAGCCTATGTGATCGGGGCGAATGACATTACCAACCCATCGGCACGCAGCGATTCTTCATCCCCCATCTACGGTATGCCGGTTTTGGATGTTGAGCGGGCGAAAACCGTGCTCTTTGTCAAACGATCAATGGGATCAGGCTATTCGGGGGTTGATAACCCGCTGTTTTTCGCGGAAAACACTTTGATGCTGCTGGGCGATGCCAAAAAAATGACCGAAGATATCGTGAAAGCGATGGAGGCGTAATTGTATAGGACACTTCAAAAAAACCCCCGTCCCGCGGCGATTTTTTCGATTCCGCATAACCGAAAAATGGTCTAGGCGCGCACGGAGCTAACGAATTCTTTAATCTTATCTAAATCCTTCACCCCGCGATCGACTTCTACTCCGCTAGAGACATCAACTGCCGCTGGGGGATTGTCGCGCAACTGATCGAGAGCCGCGGTGACGTTGCGGCTATTTAATCCGCCCGAAAGCATCCACGGGCGATTAAATTTTTTGTTTTTTAATATGGTCCAGTCAAAGGCGCGGCCATTGCCACCGGGGATATGGGAATTCGTGGGGGCTTTGGCATCGAACAATAGCCAATCCGCCACCTGTTCAAACGTGGGAACACAAGATAAATCATCTTCATCGGCAAGGCTTAGAGCCTTCATCACCGGCAAATGAAAGCTTGAGCGGATGGATTGTACGCGCGCGGGTGACTCATCGCCATGGAGCTGAATCATATCCAATTTTACTTTGGTCAGACTACGCGCAATCTCCTCATCACTCGGATTGACAAATAACCCCACGAGATTAAGCGCGCGCGGTTTTTGCGTGCTCAGTTGAGACGCCAATTCGGTGTGAATATAGCGCGGCGACTTAGGATAAAAGACCAACCCTGCATAGGCCACGCCGAGTTCACCTAAAAGGGCTATATGTTCAGGGGCTTTAATTCCACAAATTTTTATATCTGTCATTTTTAGATTTCTTGTTGTCTCTGCTATGGAGTCTCAAGCTTTTTATTAAAGCTTATAATTTGTTTCGTAATTATTATAGCTAATAGCGGGGTAGAGCATAGTATGCAAAATAAAACTCAATGCATTTTATCAAATCTTAACTTCTTTCCGTCATAAAAGTTTTTTCGATAAAAGTTAAGCATAATCTTGATTTTTATCATAAAATGGCTCATAACTGTTGCGAGTAATCGCAGGTGATCGGCTGGGAATGTGTTTGGGTGGTCGGATTGCGGTCCATATTTTTAGGAGACATCGATGAAACGAAATCAATTAAAATTCTTATCCGTATGTGCTGCGGCTCTGTCCCTTTCATTATGTCCTTTGAATGTCAAGGCGCAGGATATGGGATATGGCGGCGGTTATGCACCTGACGCATCGCAAGATTTGCCCGTTCCCACAGGACAACCCATGGGCAGACAACCCACGGGCGCGCCCGTTGGCAATTATGCCCCCAGCCCCTATGCGCAACCCGCAGCCCCCATGCCCGTGATGGGCGGTGATAACAGGGCATATGCCAATGATGTTGAGCTTTCGCGCCCTGCCGCGCCGATTTTGTCCGTCACATCGCCTGATCAAAATTTGGGCAACGGCCCTGGCCAAGTGACACAAATTATGTCGGCCACCAACCGCCCGAACGGGGACAGGATTACGACGCTGCGCGATGCTGTGGCTGTTGGGGTTTTGACCAATCCGGAAACCGAAACCGTTCAAAATAATCGCCGCGCGACGGACGAAGAATTTCAACAGGCCAAGGCGCTCTATTTACCATCCATTGATTTCCGTGGGGATACGGGATATCAAAGCATTAATAGCGATCCCGAAAACGCACCCGAGGGGCATTCCGATTTATGGCGATCACAGGCATCCATCACCTTAACCCAACGAATTTTTGACGGGTTTGATTCGTACTATGAGAATGAACGTCAACGCCAACGTGTGCGATCGGCATCGCACCGCGTACGCGAAACCGCGGAATTTGTTGGGTTGGATATTATCGAATTTTATGTCGATGTGTTGCGTCAACGCGAGTTGTTGAAAATTGCCGAGGAAAATTTGGCTCAGCACCGCTCAATCCTTGCACAAATTCAGGACAGCACCGGGGCGGGACGTTCCACTGGGGCTGATATTGAACAAACCAAGGCGCGTGTGTTTGCCGCCGAAGCCCAAGAATCCGCCGTACGGGAAGCCCTGCGCACGGCTGAGTCAAACTTCAGACGCCGCGTGGGCGATGATCCGCAGCCGGATTTGCAACGCCCGCTTACCCCACTCAATTTATTGGCGCAGGATGTGGATGCTGAGGTGAAAGATACGCTCACCCAAAGTCCGACCCTTGATATTCGTGAGGCGGATGTGAATGTGGCCGAGGCCGAACGCAAGCAATCGCAATCCACACTTTATCCACAATTGAATTTCCAGGCCGGGGCCTCCGCCGGGCATGATCTGGATGGGGTTGAAGGGCGCACGCAGGATGCTTCCGCCCTGCTCGTGGCCAACTGGAATCTTTATCGCGGTGGCGGGGATATTGCGCGCGGCCGTGAATTTACCTATCGCCAAGCCCAAGCGAAGAGTGAGCGTAACGCCACCGCCCGCGTCGTGGAACGTGATGTGCGCCAAACCTGGGCCACGATGATTGCGGCGTCCGAACGCGCCAAACAATTCCGCGCCCAGGCCGATGCCAATGCGATGGTGGTTCAGGCGTATAAAGATCAATTTAACCTTGATCGCCGGACGCTTTTGGATGTTCTTGATTCGCAAAATGAGTGGTTTGTTTCCCGCAGCAATGCGATTAATAACGAATATCTTCAGATGTTTTCGACCTATCGTTTGTTGGCGTTGAAAGGTGCGTTATTGCCGAGTTTGGGCGTATCCTATCCGCGTGAGGTGAATCCGGTGAAAACCAGCCGCGGTGAAATCAAACGCCAAGGTTAAAGCTTTCTGCGCAAGAATTTTTGCTATTAATTTTGGTGAGTGGAGCGTTTTCGATCTAACGCTCTGCGCCTATAACGAACAGAAGACTTTGATCGGGCGAAAACGAGGCCGTAAGTCATGATGAATCCTGAAAATCCTGCAAATTTTACCAATCGGCCTCAATCTTCCCCTGATCAACAAACCGTTTCCACGAATATTGTCGATGGATGGCCGTTGGAGGCTGATCGCGCGGCGATGCATTCCCCGCTTGTTGAATGTCTGCGGATTTTGGCGGGGCATTATGGCCGCCGCACCAGTGAAAATTCGCTGATTGCCGGTTTGCCGATCCCCCCGCAGGGCATTACGCCCGCCCTGTTTGAACGCGCGGCGATGCGCGCCGATATGAATTCGCGTATGCAGGCGCGGAGTTTAGAGGCGTTGATGATTGCCCCCAATTTACCGTGTATTTTGGTGTTGGAGCATGGTCAGGCCTGTATTTTATGGGCGGTGAAAAAGCTGAAAAAGGCCGGGGGGAAATCGGGCAAAAAATCCGCGAAAAAAAGCGAAGATTTTGGCCCACAGGGTGATGACGAATATCAATTATTGGTCGAATTCCCCGAAAATGCCGGCGATAAAAAATCCGTGCGTTTTTCCGACATTAAGCCGATTTATACCGAATATTGTTTTTTCCTGCGCCCGGTTGCGCGGGTGGATGACCGCGCGGGACCGGCGGAAATTGACACGGCGCGCGATTGGTTTTGGGGGTCGATCAAGGAAAATTGGGCGCTCTACCGCGAAGTGATTCTGGGTACGGTGATGATCAATTGCTTTGCGTTGGTCAGCACGCTTTATATCATGAACGTCTATGACCGCGTCATTCCCAATTCATCCTATGAAACGCTTTGGGTGCTCTCAATCGGGGCGATGATTGTGTATATTTTCGATCTGGTGATGAAAAATATGCGCGCTTATTTTCTCGATGTCGCGGGGCGTAAGGCCGATGTGAAAATATCATCCAAATTATTTGAACAATTGCTGGGGATGACCCTAACCGCCCGCCCCGCCAGTGCAGGGGTTTTGGCCAATAATATGCGCGAATTTGAAACGATTCGCGACTTTTTTACCTCGGCCACGATGGCGGCACTGATTGATCTGCCGTTTTCATTTTTCTTTATTCTGATCATCGCGGTGATTGCCGGGCCGCTGGCGATTATTGCGCTGGTTGCCATTCCTATCGTTGTGGCGTGCGGATGGTTGTTGCAAAAGCCGATGCAAAAAGTGATTCGGCAATCGATGCAGGAAAGCGCGCTCAAAAACGCGCTGCTCTTTGAAACCATTACGGGGCTGGAGACGATTAAAACTCAAGCCGCCGAAGGCCATATCCAGCGGCGTTGGGAAGAATTGGTGGACAAAGGATCGCGCATATCGGTGAAAACCAAGCGTATTGCGGCTTTTGCGCTGAATTTTTCTTATTTTATCCAGCAAATCACGGTGGTGGGGATGGTGATTGCGGGCGTGTTCATGATTGCGGATGCGCAAATCACTCAAGGGGCGTTGGTGGGGAGCGTATTGCTGGTTGGGCGCGCACTTGGGCCGCTTTCCCAGGTTGCGGGGCTTATGACGCGTTATAATCAAAGTCTTGAGGCCTTGAAGCAATTGGAAGAACTCATGCGCCGCCCCGTGGAACGCCCGGCGGGCAAGCATTTTATCTCAATGCCGCGGTTAGAGGGGCGCATTGAATTCCGCGATGTGGATTTCAAATATCCGGGCCAAACCTATCCGGCGGTCAAGGGGTTAAATTTGACCATTGAGCCGGGGGATCATATCGGGATTATCGGCGCGGTGGGATCGGGGAAAACCACTTTGGCCCGTTTGCTGGTTAATCTGTATCAACCCAGCAACGGGGCGGTTTTACTCGATGGCACCGATGTGCGCCAAATTGATCCGGGTGATTTGCGCCGTTCAATCGGGGCAGTCCAACAAAGCCCGAATTTATTTTACGGATCGATTCGTGAAAATATCACGATGGGGCATGAAACTGCGCCTGATCGCGCGGTGGTGCGCGCCGCTGAACTCGCTGGAGTAATGGAGTTTTTGCAAGATTCGGAAAAAGGATTGGATACCCAGGTCGGCGAGCGGGGGGAGGCTCTCTCCGGCGGTCAACGCCAGGCCGTGGCGATTGCGCGGTCGTTGCTTTATGATCCGCCGATCTTACTGCTCGATGAGCCCACAGCCTCAATGGACCCGAATTTTGAGATTAAATTGCGCGAACGTTTGCGGGTGATTTCACGCAGCAAAACCACGATTTTAATCACCCATAAGGGCGCGATGTTAGAATTGGTGGATAAAATTATCCTGATTGATCGCGGTAAAATTTTGGCCTTTGGTCCGCGGGATGAAATTATTCGCCGTCTGCAAAACCGCGAATTCGGCGGGGGCCAACAAGCGGGACAACAAGCGGGTCAACCGATGGGCCAACAGGGGGGTGCCGTATGAGTACAAATCCGAATCAGGCATCCGCCCCAAAAAAAGCCCAGGAAAAAGCACAAGAAAAGGCACAACATCACCGCAATATTCAGGCCGACAAAGCCATTGCGCGCGCCGAAAAATTCTTCATGAGTGATGAAGACATGCCGCTCCATAAACATTTGATTTTGGTCACGACCTTCATCTTTTTCACGGCCTTTGTGGTGTGGGCATCCTTTGCCAAAATCAATGAAACCGCGCGCGGTGAGGGGCAAATCATTCCCGCGGGTGAAGTTCAGGTGATTCAAAATCTGGAGGGCGGGATCGTCGATGCGTTCCTGAAAAAAGAGGGCGAATCGGTCAAAAAAGATGAAATCGTCATGCGGCTGCGCGATGTCGGCGCGAACTCGGATTTGGGCACGAATCAGGCGCGCTATTTGGGGTTGCTTGCCACCATCACGCGGCTTCAGGCCGAGGTGGACGGCAAGGACAGCGTGAGCTTTCCCGACGATGTCTCAAAATCCGCGCCGCAAAGCGTGATTGAGGAACTCAACGCCTTTAAGGCCAATCGCGCGAAACAACAGGGTGAGATTGACGTGCTGCAACAACAACTCTCGCAACGCCGACAAGAAGTTAATGAGCTCAGCACCCGCGCGGGCGATTTACAGGGCGTCATCAACCTCTCGAAACAAGAACTCAGTATGATCGAGCCTTTGGTGGCCAAGGGCTCCGCCCCTAGAATCGAACTCATTCAATTGGAGCGCGGCATCAAGGAAAAACAAACCGAATTAAATGGTGTGTATCAGGCGATCCCCCGCGCAAAATCAGCAATTGCGGAGGCCGAGGCACGAATCGCCGGCATGAAAAAAGATGCGGTGGCCACGGCGCAATCTGACCTCGCGATTAAGACCATTGAACTCAATACCGTCAAACAATCTCTGGGGGCTTTAGAGGATAAAAAGGATCGCACCGAAATCCGTTCACCCGTCAACGGCACCATTAAGGATTACAAAATCAACACTGTGGGCGGGGTTGTGCGCCCGGGTGATCCGATTGTTGAAATTGTGCCCGTGGATGATAATTTGTTGGTGGAGGTAAAAATTAAACCATCCGACATCGCGCGGTTGCGCCCCGATATGGAGGCAATGGTGAAAATCACCGCCTATGATTTTACCATCTATGGCGGATTAAAGGGTAAGGTCAAAGATATCTCACCTGACACGATTCGCAACGAAAAGGGCGAGAGTTTTTACCGCGTTTTGGTGCGGACGGATGAAAATGCGCTTCATCGCGACGGCAAGCCTTTGCCGATTATTCCCGGTATGATTGCCACGGTGGATATTGTCACCGGGCATAAAACCGTGATGGAGTATTTGATGAAGCCGATTCTTAAAACTGCGCAAAACTCCCTGAATGAAAAATAGGACTCTAGACTATGCATTATACCGGTAATCCCACTGCGGGACTTCGTTTGGGCAATAATGGCTTTGCCGTGATTGATATCGGGTCAAACTCTGTGCGTATGGTCATTTACGACATCACGCGCAAAATCCCGGTTCAGGTTTATAATAACAAATCTTTTTGCGCATTGGGCCGCGATTTGGACCGCACAGGGTTACTGGACCGTGACGGGATTGACCATGCCATCAAAACCATTGCCAATTATTTGGGCGTGATTGCCGATTTTCGCGTGTCCAATGTGCGCATTGTCGGTACCGCCCCGCTGCGTGAAGCGCAAGACGCGGCGGAGTTTATTGAGGCGGTGAAGCGTGAAACGGCGCTTGATATACGCGTGCTCGGCGGCGATGAAGAGGCGGTTTATGCGGCCATGGGCGTGCTGGCGTTGGAGCCGGGGGCGGAGGGCGTAGTAGCGGATTTCGGCGGCGGATCGTTAGAGTTGGCGCGCATTACCAACGGCAAAATTAAAAATACCGTGAGCCTACCTGTCGGGGCCTTCCGCATTGAGGCCATGGGGCGCGAAGCCGAAAATCAATTGCGGGGAAGTTTTGATGCTCTGGTCCCGCAATTTGGCCGCAGTGAGATGTTTTACTCCATCGGCGGGGCTTGGCGGGCGCTGGCTCAGGCCCATTTGATGAAATATACCGGCCAAAGCAAAGGGCTACAGGGCTATGAAATCTTGCTGGCCGATATTATCCGTTTTTGTGAGTTGATCGAAGGGGCGAGTGAGGAAGAAATTAAACAGCTTTACGGGCTCGAAGGGCACCGCGCGAAATATGCGCCTTTAAGCGCACTTGCGCTGCGCCTCCTGATGCACAGCCTAAAGCCAAGAGTTTTTATCACCTCCACTGCTGGTGTGCGCGATGGACTGCTCAAAGAATTTTTAGGCCGGCGCGGATGATTGAAGTGAAGCGGCATGGATTTTCCCGCCGCTGCGTTCGATCATATTAATTACATCAAGTGATGCCTGGTGAAGCGGATCATTATCGGGGCTGCGCAGGACGATGGACACGCCGACCTCCCCCGCGCGCAGATAAGGGTAGCTGCCGATATTTACCTGCGGGTGGATTTTCTGCAGTTCCCCCAATTCCTCGGCAATCACGCTTTCAGCCAGATCAAACGTCACCGAATTGCAGAGAATCGGGTCACCACCCTTTAGTTCAGGCAAAATATGATCCAACATGCATTTCATAATGCTCGGCACGCCGGCCATGACATAGACATTTTCAACCTGAAATCCCGGTGCACCAGAAATCGGGTTGGGGATCAACCTAGCGCCCTGAGGGATATGCGCCATCCGCAGCCGTGCAGGCGTGAGTTCTGATTCAGCCTTATAATGATTTAACAGCATGGTGCGGGCCTGGGGGTTCAGGGCCAAGTCGCGCTGGAATAATTTGGCCATGGTGGCACTGGTGATATCATCATGGGTGGGGCCGATGCCGCCGGTGGTAAAGAGGTAATCCACGCGCCCGCGCAATTCATTCACCGCGGCGATGATCCGATCTTCGATATCGGGGACCACCCGCACTTCAAACAATTCTATGCCGCGTTCGGATAATTTGGTCGCGATCCAGGATGTGTTGGTATCCTGGGTTCGTCCCGATAAGATTTCATTACCAATGATTAAAATTGCCGCGCGATAGGTTTGCACCATAATATTGCCAAATTTCTGTAGATAGGTTAAGGGTAATGCCTAGGTTTCGTTTATGAAATCTTATTGGGTCTAAGGAGTATGGTCAAGTGAGAGAACAGCTCAGTTCACAAAATTCCGCCACGACAGTTAAGCCGTTGCGCATGACCGGTCATGGGATTCCCATTTATGGCCCCGAAGGGTTTGAGGGTATGCGCCGCGCAGGGCGATTGGCGGCGGAAACGCTGGATATGATCACCGATCATGTGCGTGTGGGCGTAACAACCGAGGAACTGGACCGTATTTGCCATGAATTTATCGTTGGAAACGGGGCCATTCCTGCGCCACTCAATTATCGCGGATTTCCAAAATCCATCTGTACATCGATCAATCATGTTGTGTGTCACGGCATTCCTGGCCCCAAAAAATTAATGAAGGGCGATATCATCAACATCGATGTTACAGTGATTCTGGATGGTTGGTATGGCGATACCAGCCGTATGTATATTGCGGGTGACACCAATATCAAGGCGCGCAAATTGATTGATATCACTTATCAATCAATGATGGCGGCAATTGAAACCGTAAGACCTGGCGCCCGATTGGGCGATATCGGCAAGGTCATTCAACACATCGCCGAGGGTGAAAAATTTTCAGTGGTGCGCGATTTCTGCGGCCACGGTCTGGGGCAAACGTTCCATGCGGCACCTCAGGTTTTGCATTATTATGATCCTCATAGTGACGGGATTGTTCTGGAACCCGGCATGTTCTTTACGATTGAGCCGATGATCAACACCGGCACCTATGAAACCAAAACGCTGGCCGATGGATGGACCGCCGTCACGCGGGATAAGGGGTTATCGGCACAGTTTGAGCATTCCCTGGCCGTGACCGAAACCGGGTTTGAGATTTTCACCCTCTCGCCCATTGGCCTCACCAAACCGCCTTATCAGGGGTCACAGGGATGAATCTTTCTCCACATCAAGCCGATGCGCCGGGTAAAGACCCTCATTATAAGGGGCATCGTGACCGCTTGCGGGATCGGTTTTTGGCGGGCGGGGTTGATGGTTTGGCGGAGTATGAATTGCTCGAACTCATTTTATTCATGGCCATTCCGCGCCGTGATGTAAAGCCGCTTGCCAAATCATTGCTGAAAAAATTCGGCACAATTAGCGCACTGTTCCATGCGAGCCCGGAGGATTTACGCCTCAACGGTTTAAGTGATAATTCCATCACCGCACTGAAAATTATCCGCGCCGCAGCGTTCCAAATGATGAAACAGGATGTACTTAATCAACCTGTCTTGAATAATTGGCCACGTTTGCTGGATTATCTTCAGGCCACGATGGCCCATGAGAAAAAGGAGCATTTTCGCATTCTTTTCCTCAATAAAAAAAACCAGCTGATCGCCGATGAAATCCAGCAATCAGGGACTGTGGACCATACGCCGGCCTACCCGCGTGAGATTGTCAAACGCGCGCTTGAACTATCCGCCACTGCGATTATTTTGGTGCATAATCACCCAAGCGGAGATTCAACCCCCAGCCGCGCGGATATTGATCTCACCCTTCACATCATCAACGCCGCCCGCCCCTTGGGGATCGTGATTCATGATCACCTGATCGTGGCCAAGAGCGGCATAACCTCTATGAAAAACAAAGGACTTTTTCCCGAATGATACCGCGTTATACCCGACCCGATATGGCCCGCATATGGGACAATGACCATAAATTTGCAATTATGTTAGAGGTTGAAACCCTCGCCGCCGAAGCAATGGAACAGGTGGGAATTATCCCCCCCGGGGTGGCCAAGGCTTTGCGCGAACGCGGACAATTCAACGCCGAACGAATTGAAGAAATTGAACGCGAAGTCAAACATGATGTCATCGCGTTTTTAACCAATGTCGCCGAATATGTGGGCGACGAAGCCCGATTTATGCATCAGGGCATGACGTCATCCGATGTGCTGGATACCACATTCTCTGTCCAATTGCGCGAGGCGGCAAATCTATTATTGGGGGGGATCGATAAAATTTTGACCGCACTTCGGCAAAAAATTTTGGCGCATAAACATACGCTGTGCATTGGCCGGAGCCACGGAATCCATGCCGAACCCACCAGTTTTGGCGTAAAATTGGCGGGGCATTATGCGGCCTTTGCCCGCGCACGCGCGCGGCTGGAACTGGCTCAACGGGAAATCTCAATCTGCGCAATTTCGGGCGCGGTGGGCACCTATGCCACCGTTTCCCCCGACATTGAAAATTATGTGGCGCAGAAATTGGGCCTTATGCCTGAGACCGTGTCAACCCAGGTCATTCCGCGCGATCGCCATGCGATGTTTTTTGCCACACTTGGCGTGATAGCCTCCTCAATTGAAAATTTTGCGATTGAAATCCGCCATTTGCAACGCACCGAAGTGCGGGAGGTAGAAGAGTTTTTCTCAGAAAAACAAAAAGGTTCCTCGGCCATGCCGCATAAACGCAACCCGATTTTGACCGAAAATTTGACGGGTTTGGCGCGGATTGTGCGGGCGGCGGTAACGCCTGCGCTGGAAAACGTAGCACTCTGGCATGAACGCGATATTTCGCATTCGGCGGTGGAACGGGTCATGGCGCCCGATACCTGCATTGCGCTTGATTTTGCGCTCAATCGTTTGGCCAATGTGATTGAAAATCTTTTGATCTATCCTGACCGCATGATGCACAATCTGGAAATCATGGGCGGATTGGTGTTTTCCCAACGCACTTTGCTGGCCCTCACTCAGGCGGGAATTTCCCGCGAAGACGCCTATCGGATTGTTCAACGCAACGCGATGGAGGTATGGAAATCCAATGGCCACACGACATTGCGCGCGCTTTTAGAAGCGGATAAAGACGTCTCAACCAAGCTCACACACTCCGACTTTGATAAAATCTTTGATTATGCGCCCTACATCGCCCATGCCGATTTTATCATCGAAAAATCCCTGGAAAAAAGCACTGGGTAGGAATGATGGATACTAGGAAGACTGAATTGCTGGTGACGGCTCAAGCGACGAAGCAGAAGGAGACTACGCTAGGCCCGAAGTGACAACGCCCAAGAGTTCAGTATTCCAAGTAGAGATTTAAAATAAAATCGGGGCGGTTCTGTTGCTAGGCCGCCCCGCGCCCCACCCCTCGCTGATGCAAGAGGGATTATGTAGTTTTACCGGTGCAATTAAGCAGCGGCTTTTTCCTCAGCGGCAACGAAGACGTTGTCATTGGCGGCAACTACGGTTTTTGCATTATCATTTGCATTTATCAAATTTGGACGGATACGACCGTACCTCAAACGGATACAGACTCTATCTTTATTACGCGTGTCGATCCTGTTTCGGCCCCATCGTAAGATGAGAGGCGCGAGTGGGGAGTTTAAACCACCCAAGGGCGATTCGCCCTCCCCACTATAACCTCTCAGCTTATGGTGGAGCCGCCGGGCACTGCCCCCGGGTCCACGACGCCTATTTCACAAAGCGTTTAGCATCATAGTCAGATAAATCCGACATCATTCAGTATAGCAGAAAAAATTAAAATTTCAAGATTGACGTTATACAACCTATTCAGAATCTCGCTGCGGCACAGGATTTTTGCGGCTTTTTCGAGAACCGTTCCGAAACGTACTTTAAGGGTATAAGTTCACGGATCAAGTGCAATACCTTATACAGGAGTTGCAATGGAAAGGAAAAGATATGGTTAGCTCAACATTACAGAGCGAATAGAGCTTTACCGCAGATCCCCATCGACAATCAGCCGCGAATGCGGCCTTTGATTTTACCGAAAAATAGCCAAAACGAGTCTTTTTTGATGACAAAAACACCTTATCATCAAAAATTGGCAAGAATATTGCAAAGAATGATGGAAGAGGGCAGGGAGAGTAAGAACGTCATGGAAAACCAAGATTTTTTGATGGGTGTACAGATGGAGGGTGCAATGAATACGAGAGATATGGATCAAGAAATTCGCGATGATATTACTCAAAAATTAGAAATTTTGTTGCGCGATTTTTTAAATTCTGCCGATAATGTTTTGAATGTTTTCACGCATAAGGACTTTGCAACATGGCATTAACCAGCGCCCTGAATATGACCCTCAGCGGGATGATGACGACAGAGCTCAAAACCAACTTGTCATCTCAGAATATTACCAATGCGGATAAGGAAGGTTATACCCGCAAATCGCTCGATACACGTTATATCACGACCAATATCGGGTCGGTGCCTGTATCCGGTTTGGTCGTTGGGTCAGGCAACGCTTTTCTAACCAAGGCCCTTTCCGATGATACGAGTACCTATAGCAAGGCCAGTACAGTGAGCCAGTCGCTCAACTATTACAATACTCAGTTGGGAAGTGCGGACGGTAATAATAGTTTGAGCACTTATATTGATCATATGTATTCATCACTGAAGGCTCTGTCCACCACGCCTGAAGTGGCTTCAAATAAAGCGGATACTGTAAGTACCGCGAATTATCTGGCGGGGTCGTTACGCGGTATGTCTGACACCATTCAAACCCAGAGAGTAGAAGCCGAGAAAAAAATTGCAACATCCATTGATAATGTAAATGCAATTTTGGATCGAATTGATGCGCTGAATAACAAAATCGCTTCCACCCATGCCCAAGATGCGAGCATGGCGGAATATGAAGATCAGCGGAATACTGAAATTCAAAAACTTTCGGCGGAAATGAATATTCAGTATTTTTACAACAGCAATAACATCATGCAGATTTATACATCGGCGGGTCAGGCGTTGCTGCTTTCCGATGTTCATCATTTAAGTTACAACGTGACCAATATCGTCAATGGGTCAATTACGTATCCGACCGGGTTTTCCGCCATTAATTTGGATGGGGTTGACATCACCAATTCGATTGTGGACGGCAATATCGGCGCCAATATTCAATTGCGTGACCAGACCTATGTTGATGAGCAAGAAAAGCTCAATGAGCTGGCGAGCGTCCTGCAAGCTCAGGTGAATACTTTGCTCAACACCGGTGCTTCCAACCCGCCGCGCAACGTGATGACGGGGTCGCTCGCAGGGTTGACGGCTGGCACGGCCTTTACCGCCACAGGCACGATTCGTGTGGCGATTACGGATGGGAACGGCACCATCCAAAATTATTCCGATATCAATTTGGCTGCGATGACCACGGTCAATGATGTGTTGACTGCGCTCAACACTGTTCCCGGATTAACGGCCACATTGAATTCTTCGGGACAGTTGAATTTGGCTGTGATGCCATTATCCAACGGTGTTGTCATCAACCCGCTTGGCAGCCAAGTCACGAGTTCATCAAACGAAAGTTTCTCACAATATTTCGGGCTCAATGATCTCTTTGTGGGGACAAGTGCAGAGGATATTCAGATCTCTAGCTACCTTCTGTCTAATCCCGATTATCTGAGCACGGGTGTTCTGAGTTCCAGTGCAACCTTGGCGGTTGGCGATCGCGGTGTAGCGAAGGGAGATGGGTCGGTAGCTGACGCACTGGCCAATATGCTGATCTCAAGCAATAGTTTCGCAGCCGCCGGAAATTTTGCGGCGCAATCCAATACGTTGTTGGGATATGCCCAAGCCTATATTGCCAATGCTGCCAACCAAGCAAGCATTGCACAAAGTGAAAGTGATACGGCACAAACAGTCTATAAAGCCAGTAGCGACATGCTCACTAGTGTGTCTGGGGTCAATATTGATGAAGAAACGGCGAAAATGTTGGTGTATCAGAATCAGTATGCAGCCGCTGCCCAAGTTGTTTCCACCATTCAAAAAATGTTGGATGATTTGATCAATGCGATGAGGTAGAAGAATTAGGAGAATATCATGGTTAATCGTGTCGCGACCTATCCATTCACCAATCAAATGATTGCCGATAACATGCGTCTGCAAACCAAGTATGCCGATGTCAATACGCAAATCAGCTCCGGCCTGAAATCACAGGATTATAAGGGGATTGCCACGGATTCTCAGAATCTTCTCTCACTTGAGAGCGTCGCGCGGCGCCTTACCACCTATACTGGAAATTCCAACACAGTGCTTGCGCATGTCAACACCATGTTTGATTCGGTGGGGCAAATGATTGATCTGGCCAATAGTATGATTACCGCCCTCACTGCCGCCTTGGGTGGAGATATTGTGGACCCCACGGTAACACAGGCCCAGGCCGATAATGCGTTACAAGAAACCCAATCCCTGCTTAATCTTAAAATTGGCAATCGTTATTTATTTTCGGGAAGTGATATTGAAACTGCGCCTGTGGATTTAACCGATCCGGCCTGGGTGCCACAGACAACACCCTCCACTGCAAACTCATCTTATTATCAAGGAAACTCTACGATCAACAGTGTGCAATCATCGGAAAGCATGACTGTGACCTATGGTGTGTTGGCCAGCAATCCGGCGTTTGAACAGCTCCTACGCAGTTATAATTTGGCCTATAATAACCCCAGCAATAAAACTGCCCTACAAGAAGCATCTGCTTTGATTCGCCAAGCCATTGACGGGATGGCCACCATTCAAGGAACTTTGTCGCTTGATGCTAATACATTGCAAAATCAAGTTGATCAAAATGATAAGGATAAAGTTAATTTAAGTGAGTTGGTTTCAAGCATTAAAGAGGCCGACATCCCTTCGGCTTCTGTCCTGCTGACCGAGGTGCAAACGCAAATCGAGGCCTCATACTCGGCCTCTGTCCGCATTCTAAATCTTAATTTACATGACTATTTGAATTAGCTGTATTAATTAACATTTGATCTGACATTCTGATACAAACTGATGAGAAAGAAGACAGGAATGTCATCATGAGTAGCTATCAAGAAAAGATCATCAAACCGAAGTTGGGTGTTTTGGAATTGGCCAAGCAACTGGGGAATGTGTCGCAGGCACGCAAGGTGATACCTCCATCACCACTCAATCATATCTCCTCTATTTTATGAATCCATATCCTTGAGGTTTGACAACGTGTTGTGGTGCACCACTACATCCTTAGGCTAAGTTGGCAGTTTTATGGTGCGGATAAAAGTTTAAAAATATTTTAAAGCATCATGAAGTGTTTCGTTTGTTCACAATATTTTTTCAAACACCGTAAACGCTCCCAAAATAATGAATTTTTTGTCAAGGTTGCCAACTTGACACCGCAGGAAATGATCTTGCAACTCATCATATAAATTGAGGAGTTGGTTGAGCGGGAAGGATTGAGCAAGTCGCCATACGAAATCTGGTTCGTGGTGGTGTGCGGTTTGCCCGGTTGGATTGAATGCCTCGTGATCTTCAGGTCCTTGTAATGCGCTGCGGCGAATGGCGGCACGCACAAAATAGAGGATAATATCTTTGAAAAGTTGCAAGGACTCATTATGAGATTTACTGCCCCACAGCTCGGCCATATTCAAAATATCCGACCATTGCCAGTGAGGGAAAAGAGAAAAAATATTCAGGATGGTTTGTAAAATTTCTATCTTTTCAGCATCGGCAAATTGAAGCGCGCGGCCCAATGATCCTTCGGCGATATTTAAGACATTGGGTAAGAGTGCAGGGGGCAAGATTGTGGAGTCAATTTTATGGCGCAAAGCGGATTTGATATCTTCGTCCCCTAGCGGTGAAAAAATCATGTGATGGACGCGCGAATAAATCGTGGGGAGAAGGGCGCCGGCGCGGTGAGTGATGAGGATGATGAGCGATTTTTCTGGCGGTTCCTCTAAAATTTTTAACAATGAATTTTGCGATGATCGCGTCATGGTATCGGCATCATCAATGATAACAATGCGCCATCCGCCTTCATTCGCGGCGGTGCGGCGGAAAAACGGGGCGATTTTTCTGATTTCGTCCACCTGAAGGCTGGCTTTGAGTCCGCCTGTGGCTTCATCTTTTAATCGTGTGATGCTGAGCAAATCAGGGTGCCCGCCGCTTGCAACCTGTGCGAAAACAGCGTGGCTTTGTGCAACTTCCAGATTTTTCGGGCGGGGGGCAGGGGGCAATAAATCCCCGAACATGGTTGGCTCCGGTGATGAAGTATCCCCCAATCCCGCAAGCAAAAATCGCGCAAGCCGGTAGGCCATCACGCTTTTTCCTACGCCGCTCGGTCCTGAAAAAATCAACCCGTGGGGAAGTCGGCCAATTTCAATCATTTGCAGCAATTGCTGTTCTAGTTCCGTATGTCCGATCAGATGACGGTTGGCGCGTGATTCGCAGAGTTTATGTGCGTCCAAATCCTCATGTTCAAAATTTTGGGCGTAAGACCCGGGCGCGGCAAAATCACCGCCGAATAAATCTTCACCGCTTTCGGATTCGTCCCCGCGATCATCCTCGCTTTCATCCTCGCGCTCATCTTCCAGGTCATCTCCCAAATCGTCAAAGAGCATGGAATTCCTCAACAATCTTGATGATAGCGAAATAAATTTGGTCGGCGCTTTGGGTGGCATCAATCACATGAATACGCCCCGGGTTTTGCTGCGCAATGTCCAAAAATCCTGCGCGTAATTTTTCATGAAATTCGAGCTTGAGATGCTCAAACCGATCTTCGGTGCTTTGGCTGCCCTGGGCGCTTTGGTTGTGGGCCAAAGAACGCTTCAATCCCTGATCCGGTGCGATATCAAGCAAAAATGTCAGATGCGGGGTAAAATGTTGCAACGTCACGCGGTCGAGCGTGCGAATCGTGTCATGATCAAAGCCGTGGCCATAACCCTGATAAGCTAAGGTTGAGTCGCTAAAGCGGTCGCAAATCACGATTTTGTCCGCCGCCAAAGCCGGTTTGATCAATTTTTCCACATGCATCTGGCGCGCGGCAAAAAATAATAAACATTCGGCCATCGGGGTCCATTGGCCGCCATCACGTTGTACCAGTAAATTGCGGATTTTCTCGCCTTCTGGGGTGCCGCCGGGTTCGCGCGTTAAGACCACATCGCGCCCGCGGCCCTTAAAATAATCATGCAGCAATCGGCATTGCGTGGTTTTGCCTGCGCCTTCGCCGCCTTCAAGCGTGATGAAGAGTCCGTTCATGGATTTTAGCTTACCCCTAATTATATTTAGTTATTTTCATTAAAAATAGAATATTTTTAATGAAAGCTCTCATACGCTGTTTATGCTTCCGGGCAAGCCTGCCTCGTCTTGCTCGGTACAATTTGAAATAAAAATTGTGTCCAATTCTTATTTCAAATCACTCTATCCTAATCATCGGCACCAGATGGGACAGCGCAGCGATGACTTCACGGTATACTTCACGCTTAAACGGCACGATTAAATCCACTGTATGGCTTAAATCCACCCATTGCCATTGCAAAAATTCATGTGGTTCATGGTGTTTTAAATCAATCAAACGATCATCGCCCAGAAATTTAAGGGCGACCCAATGTTGCTCCTGGCCGCGGAAACGTCCGCCCCAATGCTTCACCGACAATTCACGCGGCACATCATAACATATGGTTTTGGGAACGATATGGAGCAATTCGGCTTCGGTAATGCCCGTTTCCTCTTTCAATTCGCGAAAGGCTGCCTCAATCAAATCTTCGCCCTCATCAATACCCCCTTGCGGCATTTGCCAGGCTTGGGGCGTGTCGATTCTCTCGCCCACGAACACGTGGCCCTGCGGGTTAAACAGCGCAATCCCCACACAGGGGCGATAGGGGAGAGAGTCAAAATTGTTTGAAATCTCGGTTGAATCTGAAGATATTTTGGTCATAGATGCTAGGTAGCAAGATATTAAAAGCCTGTCAAAGAGAGTTTATGCAGGTAGCCGAATTGGCCATTTTAAGTCAGTTTATAATGTAAACGCACGATGAAATTGAAACAAAAAAGGTCCGGAGACCTTGCGGTGCTCCGGACAAACGGCGGTAATAGAGGGTGTGTAAGTTATTTATACGCGAAGTAAATTTTATATGCAAGAGAAAAATGAAATTTTTTTCCAAAAGCGAAACTATTAAAAATAATAACTATTACTTACTAGTAATATTTTTAAATAAATATTCAGTATATATTCAATATCAAAGTAAATATTTTATATTTACTAGTAAATATAGCCAAATATTGTAAAACTTTAAAAAGAAATAATTGCAATTACTTAATAATTGCAAAATAGTTTCGAAAATGGATATTTATGAATTTTAAAAATCGAGCATTATATAACGATATTATTACATAATATAATAACTATATTGCCCTGCACGTAGTCAATAACTTTGAAAATATTCTGGCTCTCGTGATTTTTTTGCTCCTGTGAAACCTGTTCCCCCTTGGCGGTGTCAAAAATATGTTTTTTGCTTTTGACTTTTTCGGAAGATGGACCATACTCCTTATAATGCCCGTGTGTTAGAACCTGTTCGTGATCTCACCTGCGGCGTTGGTTTTGTTTCACCGGGCGCAAACGCCTTGGCTTGGGAATTTTAAATCTTAGGAATTTTAAATGATTGATCAAAATCGAGAATCACCCTCTCAAGCTGTAACAGACAGCTTGAATTCTGCGGATCCATTTGGTGAGGATCGGGCGGAGGAAAAGCATTTTCCCAAATGGGCCAAATATCTGGGTGGAACGGCGCTCGGCCTTGTGTTGGTAATTGCGGGTGCGGGAGTGGTGGCCACAAAATTCATTGACCAATCCGCATATAAACAAATCATCGTTGAAAAATTGGAGCATAGCACAGGGTATAAGGTGGATTGGCGCGGAGATATTGCGATCTCGCTCCTTCCTCTTCCGCACGCTACGGTGCATGACCTCAAACTCTCCAATGAAGGGGAAAATTTTATCACGGTTAGGGATGCGGATATTGAACTTGAATTGTGGCCCTTGCTTTCTAAGAAGATCAATATTGAAAATGTGACCTTGAGCGAGCCGCAAATCACCCTGACAACCCATAAGGATGGCCGCCAGGGTTGGATGAGCGCGACTCTATCCAAAAAACAATCGCCTGACAATGTGAATGCCGCCGATTCAAAACCTACTGCCGATTCTGCATCTGCTCCCGGCTATGATTTTTCTTTAAATATGCTGCAAATTATCAACGGCGTACTGATCTGGGATGATCAATCAAGCTCAAACCTGCAAAAATTTGAGGATGTGGATATCACGGCCAAAGCCGATAGTTTACACGGGCCCTTTGACGTGAATGGCGGTTTGGTGTGGAATGGTCGTAAGATTGAATCGAAAATCACCATCTCGACATTGGATTTTAAAAATTCGCTTTATCCCATTAAAATTCAAATGGCCTTGCCCGAGAGCAATGTGATTGCCAGCTATGGCGGCACGATTCGGATGCAACAGGACAAGATTGCGGTGGATGGTGACATTAATCTGACCATTGATAATTTGGGTAAGGCCGTGTCTGGCCTGAGCCCTGATCAAAGCTCCTCCATTCCTGGGGAGTTAAGTGGCAGAACCACGCTCGATGGTAAGCTCTCTTATGATTCGGAAAAAATCCTCCTCAGCAATTTACGGCTTGAAAACGGCAATTTGTCCTATCTGGGGAATTTTTCTCTCGCGCCGTTATCGGGGACAGGGCAAGCCGCGCCTGAGATTTCCTTTTCCTTAAACTCTGCCGATAAGGTGCCTAATGATTCGTCTGTGTTGGAAAAATTTCTTGATGATTTGAGCATTGAAGCGCGCGGCTCACTACAGAATGGCACAATCCAACTGCGCGAGAGTCGATTTTTGCTGGATAATAATGACCTCTCCCTCACGGGAAGCATCGGATTGTCGCAAAAAGACATGCATCTTTCACTGCAATCTCAACGATTGGATATAGACCAAATATTGGAAAAATTGGGCAACAAGGGGGATTCTGCGGGTAACGGCACTTTAGACCCGTCCCAGTCCTCTGATGTCCCACAGTCCATGGGTTTTGCTCTGCCGTTCAACGGCCAAATTCAGGCCGATTTGGCCCAGGTGAAATATCAGGGCTTGAGCTATCAAAACATTCATTCCACCCTGATTTTAAATGGCCAGAGCCTTAAGATTGATAAGTTTGCGGCGCAATTACCCCAATCCGCGGAAATCTCGGCTCAGGGTGCTATCGGCAAAACTGATGATTTATCCGATTTAAACCTGACCTTTTCGTTATCCGCGCCGGACACCGAATCATTGGCGCAGGCTTATCACCTCACTTTGCCGCAATTATCGCGCAAGATTGGGCCGTCTAGTATCAAGGGGACGGTTTCGGGAAGTCTTAAGCAACTCTCTTTTGACCTGACCACCACCCTGTGGGGCTTGTCGGTTTCGGGAATAGGATCGGTTGCAAATCTGCTCGAAACGCCGATCATCAATCAAATCAAATTTGCGTTATCTTCACCGAACTTCGTGCAATCGGTGCGATTGGTGCAACCTGAATTTACGGCCACGAGCGGCTTTGACGGGCCTTTTCAACTCTCTGGAAATGCCGTGTGGGAAAATAATGAATATCACCTGAGTGATGTGCAGGGGCTTTTGGGTAAAACCACGTTGAACGGGCATCTTGACGTGACGACGGCTCCTAAGCTTGCGGTTAAGGGTGCTGTCAATTTGGGCCGGGTGGTGTTGTCGCAAAACTCTGGCTCGTCCGCGAATTCAGCGTCAGGCACAAAATCAACCGCCAAAGCCGCCTCCACTCAAAATGCAGGCAGCTCTAAATGGTCGCGTGAGGCAATCAATGTGGATTGGATGCGGAATTTTGATGCGCAGTTAAGAATTAAGGCAGAAACCATTATCTATGATTTATGGACGCTCAATCAGGCTAATCTCGATTTCGCCCTGACAAACGGTACGTTGACCATCGCCGATGCCGGTGCAGGAATTTTTGGCGGTCGGGTGCTGTTAACCGGAGAGGTTAAATCGGGTGCCGGCGCGCATGATCCGCTGAGTGTTAAGGCGGATTTCAAAGGGGAAAATATCGCTGCCGGTCCTTTACTCTCCGCTGCTTTGGGTAAAACCAAAGATATTGTTTCCGGAAATTTCCGCAAGGCAGATGTCAATCTCTCGGCCACGGGAATTTCGCCGGCGGCTTTGGTGCAAACCCTCAACGGTGCAGGTTCTATCACCGGGGAAAATATTATTGTGAAGGGCATTGACGCGGCCCAGCTCGCCACGGCGGCACGGGGAAGCTTCAAACCGTTGGAACGGGCGGGAAGTTTATTCGGGTCCTTCGCCAATGGACAAACTCAGTTCGCCACCTTTGAGTCACTCTTTACCGCCCAAAACGGGGTGGTGAATTTTTCCAAAATCTTGTTTGACGGTGATCAAGCATCCCTCAACAGCACGGGAACCGTGAATTTGCCGCAATGGTGGATTGAGCTGAATAATAGTATGACTGTCAAAAATACTGATATTCCGCCATTTGATTTCACGATCAAGGGACCGTTGGATAGTCCGACTCAGGCTGGCGGCGCAGCGATTGAAAATTACCTGCGTGGAAAATTACAAAATAAATTGGATAAGGTCATTGATAAACAAATCAATAAGCTCTTAAAGCTCCCGGCTGAAAGCTCAAATAATGGGGCAAATAATGGCACTGCGGGGGCGACAAGTGGGGGATCTACAGATGGAACGGTTCAATCCGCATCGCCGGCGGAATCCAAACCAAAAGATATTCTCAAAAACGAAGCCGCCAAAGCCCTGGGCAATTTACTGGGGCAATAGGAACCTTCCCTATCAAGATTTGTGACCTCCTGCTCTTATTTGAAATTGTATCGAAGCAGAGCGGGGGTAATTCTGTAAGGCATGGCAATCGTCATGAACAGGTTTTTAAAGCGAATCAAATAACTTTGATTTCTCGATAATCTTGTCCCACTCATAATCTGCCATTGAAGGCACGACAAATGGATATTTCTCAATATTACCGATATTCAGGTTACTGAAAGAATTCTCAATGTAGAAAAATTTTCCTTTGGTATCTTTTTCAAACTCTCTCACCCATTTGTAACTTGTACTAATAACGGGCATATGCGCGGCGCAATATTCCAAAACCTTGGTCGATGTCTGAATATTGAACGGATAGATATCGGGCATCACATTCAGCCCATACTTGGCCTGAGTGATAGCCCCAGGAACGTCTCCGTATTTTAGCCTTCCGGTAAAGTGAATATTTGATGCATTCCCGAACATCTCATGAATATCATCCGGAACAGCCCCCACAACCAATAATTTTGAACCTTTCATGGTGGTTTTGAAATGCTCAAGCATAGAAAAGATAATTTTTCCACGATTAAGACTTCCAGAATACACACAATCAAATTCAGGATTCGGATTGGGAAACCCCCTAAAGAAATGAGAACTAACACCCATATCCCTTAGTCTATAATCTGTATTGTCTTTGAATCCCATTTCCTGACGCACAGCTTCGTTTAAAAAAACACGCATAGATGGTTTTGAGTTGATCACTCTTTTAATAAAATTCTTCACTCTAGGGAGATGCCCCACAGATAAAGACCCATATTCATGCACAACAAACCGATCGGGATGAATCTGTCGGTCAAATCCCATAAATTTCCAAATCACATCAAAATCAGATTCGGAGTAATTTTTCTTTGTCTCTGCAGAATCAGTAAGATCATAGGCTTCAAAGAGCGGCATTCTTTGCCGAAGATACGCCATATAGGCATTTATCTCCGGCAAATAGACATTTTCCCTTCGTAAAAAGAGGATTTTCTTCATGGTATTTCACTTCCTCTTACGGTTGATCTGTACTCAAATAGGAGAAATCAAGTTGCGGATCATCAGATAATACAATAAAAACAAATAATGAAGAAAAAATAATGTTAAAGGTTGCTTGTGAAACAGCTCTAGGGTTCGTCTGGAGAAAGAAATAGACTTCAATCAATATGACCTATCCACTCCATTCAAAATCTTTGCATCCTATCAAACTCCTTGTTTTATTTACATGGGATGTTTCGTTGAAAATTTGGGAGGAGAAGGGGCTTTTGCAAAGAGAAGTGCTGTATTACACACGCCTTGCTGAACGAGGAGTTGAGATTTGTTTCCTCACATGGGGGGATAAGGCAGATTTAGAGATAGGCAAGACACTTCATCCCGGTATCCGCACATTCCCTATTTATGATTTTATACCTTGCCCAAAAAATCAATTTCTGCGCGCTGTTGTTTCGCCGCTCTCACTATGGGTGGCACGTTCAGCCTTCGGGGCAGCTGGTCTTATCAAGACCAACCAAATGTGGGGTGGATGGATTGCCGTTCTTGCAAAGTTTATTTTTGGCAAGCCTCTTCTCGTTCGCACGGGGTTTGAACTTTATCGGTTTACATGCCTGCAAAGAAAAGGATTGCTGCGAAGAGTTTTTACGTGGATGATCAGCTACGTGACCTATAAATCAGCAAATATTATATATGTGGCAACAGATAATGACAGAAATTTTGTAATCAAAACTTTTAAGATCCCTGCCGAAAGAATTCAAGTTAGACCAAACTGGATAGATACAGAAAAATTTTCTCCGGTCCATGATGTGACTTCATACCCAAATCGTGTGCTGTTTGTTGGGCGCCTCACTGAACAAAAGAATATATCATTATTAATTGATGCCATTTCGGGAACTGACTGGGGGGTGGATATTGTGGGGAGCGGAGAATTGCGCCAAGTGCTTGAAGCTGAGGCTACCCAAAAACAGGCAGATGTCCGTTTTTTAGGAAATATTCAAAATGATGAACTTCCAAATATTTACAGCCACTACCCTATATTTGTACTTCTCTCTCATTATGAAGGAAACCCTAAATCCCTGCTGGAAGCCATGTCATGCGGATGTGCTGTATTGGGGACAAATGTTGAGGGTATAAATTCGGTCATTATATCGGGGAAAAATGGGGTCTTGTGTGAAAAAACTGTGGACTCCGTCAAGAACTTCCTCAATAAACTGATGATCAATCCTCTTTTAAGAAAAGAAATGGGATCTGCTGCTCGACAGCAAATTGTTGAAACACAAAGTATCAATTCCTTAATCGTGCGCGAAATTGATGATTATGTGCTTTTGATTGGGAACAAATAGGTTTTGAAATGACGACCCTACATCATATGATCGGTACATTGGCAAGAAAGTTACATAAGTTTGCAGATACTTGGTCCAAAAAATTCTGGCATGATTATCCGTTTGGAAAAACGATTCGCGCAAGTAAGGAAGAGTATCTTGCCCTTTGGCAAAATGAGAAATCATCTACCTACCCTGAAATTGACCGACTTGAAAAAGAGATGGGGTTTTCTGTTGAAAAAGACTGGTTGGATGATTTGGCTTTGCACACACAAATTGTTATCAAATCTTCACCTTTGTGCTATCAACATGGTCGCATTCTTTATACGATTCTTAGGAAATATCTTTCTCAGCGAGCGTCATCTGCACCCCTGACAATTTTTGAAACGGGAACCGCACGAGGTTTTTCTTCTATCGTCATGGCAAAAGCTCTTTCAGATCACTCTGCAAATGGCAAGATTGTTACGTTTGATATTTTGCCGCACAATGTTTCTATGTATTGGAATTGTATTGATGATCACGAAGGTTCAAAATCGCGGAAAGATTTGCTTCAACCATGGGGTGAACTTTCGGGCTTTTCTATCCTGTTTATAGAGGGCGATAGCCGCATAAATCTTTCACGGGTGTGTGCAGATCATATTGGCTTTGCGTTCCTTGATGGTGCCCACGGTTATGACGATGTTTTGTTTGAATTTGAAACGGTAGCCCGCAAACAAAAGATTGGCGATATTATAGTCTTTGATGATTACAATATGGCTGATTTTCCGGGCCTTGTCCAAGCCGTAGATGATGGCTGTGATTCATTCGGTTACAGTAAAGAAATCATCGAAAGTGGTAAGAACAGGAAATATGTGATAGCCAAACGTATCAAAGGTTAAGTATTCAATACAAAATGCAAAAAAATATTTCTCCAAGATCCCAACCTCTTATTTCCGTTGTTATGGCCGTCTATAATGCTGAACAAACCGTTGCTGAAGCTATTAAAACTATTCTGAAGCAGACATATCCGCATTTTGAATTGATCTTGATTGATGACGGTTCAACGGATGGGACTGCGGATATTCTCAGAAATTTTGTTGCACAAGATGACCGTATCCATCTTATTTCTCAAAAGAATATGGGACTTACCTGTTCTTTGAACACAGGGTTACAGGTCGCCAAAGGAAAATTTATCGCTCGGTTGGATGCAGATGACCATGCTTGCCCTAGGCGTTTGGAAAAACAAGTTGAACTGATGGAAGAAAATCCAGATATCGTTCTATGTGGAACAAACTGCGATAATATTTTCGGCAATGGGATGACATCGGAATGGGGATATAAAACCGAAGAAAATCTTAAAGACAGTATTTCCTTTAAAACACCTTTTGCCCATAGCACCGCTATGTTTAGAGCAGATACAGCCAGACAACTTGGTGGTTATGATGAAAGCTTTGTGACATCACAGGATATGGAATTCTGGATACGACTATCCGAACAAGGACGGGTTGTGATGCTGGCGGAGCCGCTTGTCAAACGACATATCCTTTCATCATCAGTTAGTATAAAACGTCGGTGGAGGCAAACCTATGACGCTTTTCGCGCACGCTGGATTCACAATCCAAATCGTAGAATTGGGGCTATGTATCACACATTCAGAAGCCTGCTTATTTCTCTATTGCCTGACAGTGTGATCGCGGCAAAACAGGGGAGAAAATGAAAAGTATCAGCAAGACTCTGCTCTTTTATTTAAAAAACTATCCCAATAGTACCTTCATCGTTATTATCCTGCTTTTCTTCTCGGGAGTTATGGAGGCCTTCGGGATTGCGGCTTTTTTGCCTTTTTTGCAGATTTTCATTCAAGGGAAAGACCATATCGATTCCGTTCCTTTCAAGCCCCTTGATAATTTTTTAAAGGTATATAATCTAAAGATCGATTTCATCACTTTGGCGGTTTTTATCTGCTCAATGATTGCGTGCAAATCCGTTATTCTCTGGTTTGCCATGAAAAAGGTTGGGGCAACTGTTGCCAAGATTTCAACGGATTTCAGGGACAATTACCTGGCAGACCTCCTTAAGGCCGATTGGAAATTCTTTTCGACACACCCTCTCGGAGAAATTCTCAATGCTGTGTCAACCGAAACCCATAGAGGCGCTCTTACCTTTGTCTCATTGACTAGGTTTTTTGCCTATCTGATCCAGTTCTTCATCTATGTTACTGGGGCAGCCATCCTCAGTTGGAAAGTATCTCTCGGGATTATTTTAGTTGGCGCGGTAACTGCCGTTTCCTTAAAAGTTTTTATTCGCATTGCCAGAGCTGCGGGTGAGAACGAGACGCAGACCATTAAAGCGATGATGGTTGATATGGCCGAGATTCTGCAAGGTATTAAGCCATTGCGTGCCATGTCGCTTGAAAACAAATTTGGTGATATTCTGCGTGGATACTCGAACAGAATGAAGGATGCTCGTGTCAAGCAGCTTGTCTCCACCCAATCTTTGCGGATTTTTCACGAACCAATTATGGCGATCAGCGCCGTCATTGGTATTTATTTGACTATGTCTCTGGGTGGATTGAGCGGAGCGCAACTCATCCTGATGATGGTTATGTTCATTCGCATCATGTCTGGCCTGAATGCTGCCCAAACCGAATATCAACGATTGGGAAGTGAAGAAAGTGCTTTGTGGTCATTGGTTGATGCTCAAAAAACCGTTGAGGCTGCTAAAGAGATCAATTCCGGAACATTGTGCTCCCCTGTCGATGTTCAGCATATTACATTCAATAATGTAACTTTTTCCCATGGGCAGAAGAAGATATTCGACAAGCATAACATGGAATTTAAACGGGGCGAATTCTCGATTATTGTTGGTGAGTCTGGATCAGGGAAAACTACCATCCTTGACATGCTCAGCGGATTTTATCAGCCGGAGAGCGGTAATATTCTTATAGAAGGTCTCAATCTTAGGGATATTGAGTTATGTCAATGGCGGCAGAATATTGGGTTTGTTCACCAAGAAACCTTTTTATTTAATGACAGTATTAAGGCGAATGTTCTCATGGGGCGAGACGGTATAACTGATGATGAAGTCTGGGAGTCCTTACGGGCAGCTGGAGCAGAAGATTTTGTTCGTAAACTTCCCGATGGAATCTATACTTCGGCAGGAGAGAATGGGCGGAAACTCTCAGGCGGACAGAAACAGAGAATCTCCATTGCGCGGGCAATTGTTAGCCATCCGAAAATTCTGTTGCTGGACGAAGCCACCAGCGCGCTAGATACCAAAACAGAAATTAATCTTCTTGATACATTCAAAGAATTGTCCCGGAAGATGATTGTCATCATGGTCACACATAACCCCGCTATAAAAGCCTATGCAGACAAGATCTATGAAGTTTCCAGTCAAAATAAGTCAAAATGGATTTAAGATACCTTAGGTATGTCGTTACAATACAGGGCAGACATTGATGGATTACGGGCAGTACGCCAGCCGATTTTGTTCATCTCACGTATGAATGAAGGAAACCAAAATCTCAGCATTCTTGACCCCATAAATTATTTCTGCGACGTAAATCGCTGCAATATCTCTAAAGATGGTAGAAGTCTGTATTACAATGGTGGGCACATCTCGACTTTTGGGGCCGAGCAGTTAAGAGTACTTTTTTACCCTACATTAAGTGGTTTTCGTGCAACTACGCCATAACCGCTTGTGAAAGAAACCGTAAATTCATCAACATGACTATCAGCAGCCTTTATCGACCACGTGATGAATGGGCGCAGCACAACGTATAAGCCGAAGCGCAAAAGTTTGTTTTTGACTTTTTTATATACCCACATTCTGAGCATATCGGCTAAGACAGTATAGAAATTCCCCTGTGGTTGGATCTTGACAACTTCCAGACCCGCATCGGCTATCATTTTTTGCCAGCAGGCGGATGTAAATCTTCTGAAATCGTAAGGGTCGGCATGCACCGGAAAAAGGAACGGCGCCGTCAGATAGATATACCCCCCCTCGGCGCAGACACGCGAAATTTCGGAGAGGACTTTTTCGGGGGATTCGACGTGCTCGAGAACTTCCGCGCAAATAATTATATCATAGGTTGCGTCAGCAATTGGCATAGATGATGCGTTACAAACGATATCCGCTCCCTTTCCATCATCAATATTTAGGACCATCACATTCTGGCTATGTTTAGAAATATCAAACTGGCCGCGCTTTTTGTCTCTGGTTCCGCCGACGTCCAGAATTGATTTGGCTCGGGAAAATTCCTCGGAATAAGAATCATAAAACCTGTCCACGAAATACCGTCTCGCGGAAGAGGAAATCCCCATACCCAGTCCCATTCGGGTTGGCAGCAGAACTTTTGACATTATTTGCTGTCCATTTTGACAAACATTCTACGGGTTTGGTCGATTCGGAACATCAAGGGATGGATATTTCGTTCAGCAAAATACTCATCTACTGCTTTGCGAGCTCCTTCCCATGCACCGTAGTCATCAATGATAATAACACCACCGTGAACAACTTTTGGAAAAAGATACTCCATTTCGCATTTGGTGCTTTCATACCAATCAGTATCAAGCCGCAGCAAGGCAATCTCACCTGTGTTTGTTTCAGGTAGTGTTTTCAATACATCACCCTGCACATAAGAAATATTGCTGTTCGGATAACCTGTCATAGAAATCGTCTCTTTGACCGTTGTCAACGGGGAATAACACCATTCGTTGTGGTCACTTTTTTGGCAGTCTTCGAATTTCTTGACAACATTGACTGAGCCTTTCTTATCGAACGCAGTCGGAGCCGTCATTCCTGCGAATGTGTCAAAAAGAAATACTTGTCTTGTCTTGTCATTGTTATCCATTAAGCGTGAGAGCATGGCGGCAACTGACCCGCCTTTCCAAACGCCACATTCGACAATTGCGCCCGAAATTTTATTTTGGCACAGATAATCAATCGCATCCATGTTTGCCAAAATTCCTAAACCACCAATCATGGTCCGGTTTTTGATCTGGGCATAGATTTCTCTTTGTCTTTGCTCATCTACAAGGAATAGCTTGTCTGCGAATTCATCAATCACATGACGACGGCTGGTTGGCTGCAGGCCCAATACATTAAGAATCTTTTGTTTCATCATTTACTTCACTTTCCTTATTTGGAGCAAACAACCCGTTTGCGAGTTGTGTTTTCTTCAATTACGTCCACATGAGCAAACTTGGATATTAGTAAATCAAGACCGTCCGTGTCTTTACGAACATCTATAATTAAACGACCGTTTTCTGACAAGATTTCATACGCCCGGTCAAGATAGGTTGAAACAGGATAATGAAATCCCCAAGAAATAAGAGATATAATCAGGTCTATTTTTTCATCTATTGCAATCTCGTTCTTTTCATTTGCAACGATAGGAATAATGTTTTTCCTTAAGATTCCGTTAGTTGAAAGCGTATCACAAGCTAGCTCCAGAGAATTGTAGAAAGCTCCTTTCGAATTAAAAAGATAGAAGACATTATTCTCAATTTCGCTCTTATCCAAAAGGTAGAACTTTATATCTAGATTTTTATAGTGTTGGTTCACAAGAATATTAATTCCTGCAATTCCGCAACCAATATCAAGGACTGACTGGCAGTTTTCCGGCAAATCCCCTTTAATCACATTATATTCATGCGTCATATCATCCATGTACATCGCTTTAATTTTATTACCGCGAACACAAGACTCCAGATGAACAGTTTTTTTATACAACGAGAACGGACTTACTTTCCTGAGCGCCCTGTACAACAACGAATGGGTATATTTTAGATATGCAGTTCTTTGAAACAGAATATAAGGAACCGCTTTATCCGGTATGGAATATTGTGCTGTCATCTTTTTACCTTTGCTATCAATTTTAAAAACAAACTTTTGATTGCCAGTTGCTCTTGTAGCGTGAAAATTTTATATTAATGGTTAGCTGTTGTAATACTTAAGAAATTAAAAGTTATTTTTTTAATCCACGCCAACTAAAAAAATTTGTCAAAAAATCTTTTTAAACATCCCACATTAACAAGCTCATTAATAAAATGTAATAACATCAATGTACAATATGAAAAAAACAATGGTGTTTTATTGGAATTATTCAAACTATGCTGAAAAAAACCTAAATAAGCGTTGCATGTATCCTTCATACTTATAGGATTCTCCTTAAATTGAAATTTAGACAAATTATTGGATAGATAATCAATACGTTCTATGATGTCTTGTTCTCCATTGAATAAAACTCCGCGATTTGAGGTTAGTATAGTTGGGTGTCCACCTGAGTTTCTTGCCAAACACGCCAGTCCTGAAGCCAGCCCCTCCAATAAAGAATTAGAGCACGGATCGTTTAAACTTGCAGTAATATAAATATCTTGCTCTCTTAGAAGCCTAGAAAGGTCAACGCTGTTCATTGGTGACAAGATTTTTATATTTTTGAATGATATCGGTGTATTTCCAACAAATGTGTATTCATATTTAGAAAAATCCAGATGGTTATCGAGATAGGCGTAAATATCAAAACCTTTGGTATAGGCAGGTGACCAAGTAGCACTAATGATCTTTATTCTTGGAGCATGCTCACCCTTTCCTTTTTCTTGCGAAAAAAAAATAGAGCTAGTAACCGCATTAATAATAGTTGCGTTTAAATCAGGAAAACGTAATCCCCTCTTTATATTTTCATTTTTCGACCATTCGGATTGAAAGATGGTTCCATCAGAGAAATACCTATTGAAAAAATAGATGAATTTATCTGTAATAAATCCGTTCTTTCTACCTACGGAAATAGGTCCATCCAAACGATGGATCAAACGAATCTGGGGATATGAAAGTTTTATTCTAGCTGCTTCAAGAAGAAAGTGGTGGCTATTTACCAGAATGCAATCTGCTTCCAATGGCGAGTCTGCCAAACAACCTCTTTCCTTTAGCTCATGATTCAAAGCATTAAGGAACTGAGCTCCCCCACCCCATGGTTTATTCTGAACGGGGAAATTGATATAAAGTTTCATGATACTTTCTCATTAATAATAGCAACTTTTGATGAGGCAATATCTTTAAAAAGCCGGAAATTGTATCCTTCGTTTTGTATCCAGATAAAGAAATTTATTAAATCTTTTACCATTCTTTCAACCTTAATTTCAGAATCAAAATACGGGTTTCTTTTGGGATCGAATTCATTAGAATGCATAAACATTACTAATGTTGATAACCCCATTTCTTTCGATCTTCTAACGATCCTTTTAAAATCCGAAAATCGATTTTCAGGCAATGGACGTAGCCATAAGACGTCACCATTACGCTTCCCTTTTATCAGACTATTATATAATTTCCCCAAATAGCTTTCAGGGCTTCTTCTTAAGATTGTTATAGGAAACTCATCAATGCAGGCACCATCAACAATCCATTCAAATGGAAAAGGACTATATGATGAATGATTCGGACCAGCCTCAGGTGACATACCAGCAGTTCTGCTCCAGTCTACATATGGGGTGATTGAGCTATCGTAAAGATAACCGTGTTTAGCTAAAATTCCGATGTGGTCTTCTGAAATTCCGAATCTTCCGGCACGATAAACATATTGCTTATGAAACCTTTTTTCTAAATTATTCTTAAGATGAAGGAGTTTCTCCTCAAATATACTTAAGGACAACTCTGTTGGAAAACTACCCTTGTAGGGGAAGGCTTTTTCAAATTCATTGTATGGGGGAGTTGTCCAAGGATGCAAATGAGTCCCTATCTCGGCTTTGCCAAGAGATACCAAATTAGAAGCAAATTTTTCAAACTCGGATTTGCCAATAACCTCATTCGCACAAAAAAAAGTTGCCTTTGCCCCTACGTCATCGAAGACCTTCCACAATTGAGTCATAGCAAGCAAATTTTTACACTGCATACTTTCCTCAGAATGCTGAGGGAGTCTATCCCATTCTGTATCAATGGTAAAAAGTATATCCATTATATCCCCCTGTAGAACGCATCCCCTTCAAGAAAGCTTAGATCAAAACCTTTGTCTATAAATTTATTAGCCCAGATAGGTCTAAACGCTATAGGCACAAACCCTAAACATAACATCGCAAATATATTTTTCTTGTTTGTTGATAAAGCTGAAACAGTTTCAATACCCAATCCAGAAGCAAAATCCTTTATTTTGATCATTAAAAAAATCCACTCCCAGGTAGAGAGTTCCATAGGACTCTGATAAATAATTCTTCCATATTTCTTTTCTTGATTGCTTCTATACAAAAAGACCCATCCTATTTGCTCTTTATCTTTATAGACTCTTAAAAAAAATTTTTCTGCAAAAGGATACTCTTGTAGCCAAAGAATCTTGTTTGTTGATGGAAGATTACAAACCTTTTGTACATCTGATTTTAGAAACTCTGGAAATTCCACTGGAACATTGCCATCACACCGCTCAACATCCATCCTACAGCCACGCAATACTCTAGATAACACGAACTCAGTCAGCTTATTAAGAAATAGCGATGAAATTTTTATTAAATCTTGTATATTGTGAGGGAAAAAATCTTTGATAAAAAAGAACTTCAGTATTACGGCGTTACCAATCTTGCGATACCCCAATGTGGGATACATTCTTTTAGCTTTATCCGTTCCTTCAAATATCACACTAAAATTACAACACTCAAGAACCCTCTTATATAGTTCTTTTCCAATTCCCAGTCCTGTATATTCTGGATGTACCGACCATAAAACTGGATGGATTCCTTCGAGCATTTTCCCATATGCACTATAGTTGTTCAGTATGTATCCTACAAAGCCAACAACATTATTATTGTATGCAGCAACATACCCATTGATCTCAATATCATTTTTTTTTAACAGCCAAGTTAATAATTTTTCCTCAGAAGAACTTCCAAAGACAGCCCTAAAAAGAGCTATGATTTCATTTACATCACTTACTTTTGCCTGCCTGTATTCAATATTATGTGTACACATCGCGCTATCTCTTCCTCGCCACAATTTCCCAATTCATTGGATCGAACGAGTTTTTGATTTTATGACTTTTGACAATATCGCTTTTTTTGAAGCACGCTTCGGCGGGTTTTGAATCTTTTAGTAACTGCACAGAAAACTGATCCATTTGCGGTCCGGTTCCAATGTGCAGGATAAAATGTCCCCCTGGTTTTAGAACGCGCTCTACCTCTGCCACAAATTTTTGAGGTTCTAACAAATGGTCGAAAATATTTGAGAAGGCTACATCAAATGTATTATCTTCGAACGGTAAATTATGGACGTCCCCCTCAATGACCAGTGGTGGCATAGCAACCAAGTCTATCCCGATTGCGTCCTCCAGCCCCATATCACGAAGAGCCTGTACCTCTTGCCCTGTGCGTGCACCAAGGCATATTGCTTTCATTCCAGGCTGAACGACCGAGGGATGACGCGCGAAAATCTCTTTAAACCCGTTCAGTTTAACATCCCATTCTTCATTTAGCCAAATCTTGCGGCGTACTGGATCGTTCGTTTTTTCCTTTTGGTGCGCATAGTACTCTTGCTCATTCGCGTAATCTCTCACCTTGATAATCTTATCGGCCGAGAAAAAATACCGTATGCAGTGCGTTATCATTCTGGGTTTGAATAAGTAAGCTATCTTCTTCAGCATTATTTTTCTTCTCCAATAGCAAGAGCCATACTGTAAACTTCTTGATAACTCTTAGCACAAGACTCAGCCGTATGACGAGAGAGAACTGTCGCATAATTCTCTGGGCAGTTAACTTTAAGGTTTCCGGTCAAGATATCATCCTCAATCTTTGCCACAGCGGTATCCACATCATCATAATCATATATCTGTGATGGCAACAGAACGTCTTCAGCAATCCCGACGCGGGACGATAATTGTGGACATTTCGCAGCGGCGGCCTCCAGAATGGCGTGTGGCCCCGCTTCGCTCCTGCTGCTAACAAGTGACAAGTCCAATACATTGTATAGTTCATTCAGGCGCGTCCGATGGAGGGTATTTATTCGCATATCATCGAACCATAGTTTCCATCCAGCAAAGGTGAATGGGATAGACTTTTCTCTGAGGCGCTTTCTGACCCAATGCCGGCGAGGTCCTGCCAGCAGAACATGGATGGCGTGACCATTTTTTTGGAGACGACTGACAATCTCTACAAAAATATCCGGGCCCTTGACCAGTTTAGGGGCACAAATTTTACCTGCGGTGCTATCGCGCATAAAATTTCCGATCACATAAGCATCTTGTGGGATTTTTAATTGCTTACGTATCATTTGTTTATCAGTGTTTTGCTGCGGGCGAAAGATAGATGTGTTCACGGTATAGGGAATAAAAAAAACATTGTAGCCTTTTTGCTGCAAGGTTCTTTCTGCCTGACGTGAGCGCACAATCCAGATATCCACCTTTGACGCCATATCAAGAAAAACTTGACCGGCATCTTGCTCATACCGCGGCCATTCTCCGGACAAGTTGCAGATGACAGGACGTTTCAACAGCTCTTTAGCAGGAATTGATTTTAAGGCCTCCCAATAGACAGTGTGAATCAAATCTGCTTCCGGGAAGGCAACAAAATCCGTACATCCGCTTGCTGCTGCAATTGTTTGATTGTAATCCTCCCGCAAAGCCCATTGATATCCATCTGCTCCAGTTAGGAAAACCCTAAATTTTGAAATCATACCAATTTCCGCCTAGGTTGTTTACTCATTCCTACTATCTAAAAGAAGGATGCTTGTCTAGTATAGACCGGGCTTTGACTTAGAACTTGTTCATGATTTTGCCGTGGTACAGGATTTTAGGAAGAATTACCCAATTTATATGCAAAAGTCAGTATTTAAGCTGACCTTTACACCTTATTGCAAAAAATTGTGATCGGTCGGTGCGCCAGGGGGGGCTTGATCCTGCACATGACTGTTTTTGATGGTGTGCATGGTGTTGTGTGGGGCATTATCTTGAGCATTGGTATTGTCTTGTTCAATTTCACCCGCGGTCCCATCGGCCGACGCAGATTTGGGCATATGCTTAGGCGTAGTTTGCGGCAAAATTTCCAGTTGCGTCAGGCTTTCCAGATCAATCATCGGGCCGTTATAATCCCGCACCCATCCGCGCACGCGGATCATTTGTCCACGCAGGGATTGCGGATTGACACGGTTTTTCATCATCTCACGCCGCAAATCATTGGGGATGCTCACCGTGAAATCATCCTTCCAATTTTTGCCAAAATTAAGGAAAACCATATCCTTGGTCATGCCGACATTCTGAATTTGGCCAGAGATGATTTGCCACGAATTAAGATGCTGCGCGGCCGCCGCGGGCGTTAAAACGGGCCAAGGATTATCCCCGCCCCAAATCCCGATTTTGGCCGCACGCGCTTGGGCCTCAATCTTCAAAAGCTCCGTAACCATTTCGGGGTTGGAGATGTTGGGGGCGACCAGGGCCAGACCTTCACTCACCAACTGCCCGGAAACCCATATATTTTGCGGGCCGCAGACCAATTCAACCAGCGATTCACCCAAATAATTCATGCGCCCAAAATCGGATTTGCGCGTGAGGTAAAGCGTACATTTTTGCCCCAGAACCAATTCCTGCACCCTCTTTTGGGCCTTTTCCTCAATATCGGGGAAATTTTCGGGGATAGAAAGCACCGGAAATTTGTAAATTTTCTGATCTTGGCCCAGCAATTTCGTGCCCTCAATCACCGCAGAATATTTCATCGACAGCGGAGAGCGCATGAGGCCGTTAAGATCAGATTGTACGGGCTTGTCATTCTCCGCCCGCGCTGTTGGTGATGCAAAAAATATACTGCACAAAATGCTGCACAGGAAAATGCACAAATTCAGGAAATAAAAAGGGCGCAAAATCATGGATCATGTATAGCACGTCGCCATTCATCCGCCCTAGCGAAAAAAAAGCGAAAAAAAGCGAAAAAATCCCCCTAAAAAACACCCCGAAAAAATCCGCAAGATTTTTAAGATTTCATGATAAGATGAAATCAGATGATCAATTGCTCAACCAATTTTAAACAAATTTATGGCGTCAAATAGCTCTCCGAATAGCTCTCCCTTGGCCGGGATGACCGGAAAATCGGCCCTGCGCAGCATCTTGCGCGGGGATTTTGCGCTGGCTGCCGGTATTATCATCATTTTGATGTTTATGTTGGTGCCGATGCCGCCGGCCTTGGTCGATGTGGGTCTGTCCATTTCCATCACTTTTTCGGTGATGATTTTGATGATCACGCTTTTTATCCGCAAGCCTTTGGAATTTTCAACTTTTCCCACTATTTTGCTGATCTCGACCGCTTTACGATTGGGTCTTAATCTTGCCTCCACCCGGCTTATTCTCTCAAACGGTGATCAGGGGCATGAGGCCGCGGGCAAGATTATTGAGGCCTTTGGCGTATTTATGATTCAGGGCAATTATGTGGTCGGGGCCATCGTTTTCGCGATTTTGATCATCGTCAATTTTATCGTGATTACCAAGGGGTCGGGCCGTATTGCCGAGGTCGCGGCGCGTTTTTCATTGGACGCGATGCCGGGAAAGCAAATGGCGATTGACTCAGACATGTCCGCCGGGTTGATCACCGAAGATGAAGCCAAGAAAAAACGCGCGGAATTGCAACAGGAAAGCAGTTTTTTTGGGGCCATGGACGGGGCGGCCAAATTCGTGCGTGGGGACGCCATCGCCGGGCTTTTGGTCACGTTTATCAATCTGATTGGCGGCATTATTATCGGTACCGCCGCGAAGGGGTTGAGTCTGGCGGAGGCCGCGAATTATTATTCTTTGCTGACTATCGGTGACGGGCTTGTGTCGCAAATTCCTGCCCTTATTGTCTCGGTGGCTGCCGGTTTATTGGTCTCCAAAGCCGGGATCGAAAGTTCGGCGGATGAAGCATTGCTCGATCAATTCAGCCGCTATCCGCGTGCCACCGCCATGTCGTCTGCGCTGATCATTGCGATTGGTTTAATGCCCGGCATGCCGATCCTGCCGTTTTTGGTGCTGGGCGGGGTTGCGGGCGTGATTTCATTCTTTTCATTCAAGCGCAACGCGGTGGAGGCCGAGCGCAAGCAGGCAGAAGTCCGCGCGCAAACTCAGGCCGCAAAACCGGCTGAGGACCCAATCTCAAAATCCCTCGCCATGGATACGATTCGGTTGGAATTAGGCTATGCTTTGCTGCCGTTGGTGCATGGGAGCGAAAACTCCGTCAAACTCCCCGACCAAATCAAGGGCCTGCGCCGCCAATTGGCTGAGGAAATGGGCTATATCTTGCCCAGTGTACGGATTCAGGATAATTTGCAACTCCCGGCTGGTAGCTATGTCGTGCGCATCAAGGAAATTGAGTCAGGACGCGGCGAGGTCCGCCCCGGCATGTTGCTGTGCATGGACCCAACGGGGGAGCAGATCAGCCTACCGGGCGAAAATACGGTGGAACCGACCTTCGGCCTTCCCGCCATGTGGGTGGACCAACGATATCGGGAAGAGGCGCATTTTAAAGGCTATACGGTGGTTGATGCCGCAACCGTGGTCACGACCCACCTAACCGAAATTATTAAGGATAATATGGCCGATTTATTGTCCTATACTGAAACGCAGCGTCTGTTGGATGAGTTGCCGAAGGACTATCAGAAGCTGGTCGGCGATGTGATTCCATCCCAAATCTCCACGGGTGGGTTGCAGCGCGTATTGCAAAATCTGGTGAATGAACGGATCTCTATCCGCGATCTCACCACGATTTTGGAAGGAATTGCCGAAGCCACCACCTATACCAAAAATGTCATGCTGATCACCGAACATGTGCGCTCGCGCCTTGCCCGCCAGATTTGTGAGCAAAATTTGAACGGTCAGGGCTTTGTGCCGCTCGTGACTCTCACCCCGAAATGGGAGCAAGCTTTTGCCGAATCGCTGATTGGCGAACGCGAAGAGCGCCAGCTGGCGATGGCACCTTCGGCGTTACAGGAATTTATTCTGGCGGTGCGGGGCAGTTTTGATAAATTTGCCCAAACGGGCGAGTCGCCGGTGCTGCTGACCTCGCCCATGATCCGGCCCTATGTGCGCTCGGTGATTGAACGTTTCCGTCCTCAAACCTCGGTCATGTCGCAAAACGAAATCCATGCCAAAGCGCGTATTAAAACCATCGGGCAGATTTGATTAAAACATACGCAATGACATGGTGCGCGAATTAGGATAGACTATACTCATGAAATTTCCTGATTCCCAAAAAATACTACGGCTGCTCGAAAAATTCGGGGTGGCGATGACGCAGCGTGAATTGATTGATGCTTTTGACATACGCGGTGAAGGGGCGCGGATCGCCTTTAAATCCTTGCTCAAATCCATGGTTGCCGATGGGCTGATAGAGTCGGCAGGCGGTAAGACGTTTAAAATTGCCCAAAGCCTCCCGCCGGTTTGCGCCCTGATGATCACCGATATTGATATTGACGGCGATATGTTCGGCCAGCCATTGGAATGGGATCTTGATACCCAAGGGGCTCCCCCGCGCATTGAAATTATGCCGCAAAAATCCGGTCATCCGGCCTTGATGGTGGGGGACAAGGCCATGGTGCGGGTGCAAAAAATCGCCGGCAATCTTTATACCGCCACAATTCTCAAGAAAATTGACACGGCCAGCGCGCGCGTGGTTGGCTTTATCCAGAAAAATAAGAATGGCTATATTCTCTCCCCGATTGATCGCCGCGCCAAACATGATTACGATATCCCGGAAAATCATTTAAACGGCGCGTGCAACGGTCAAATTGTGGTGGCGGAAATTCAACCCGTGCGCGGGGCGCCGCTGCGTAAAAAAGTCAAGATCATTGAGATTGTGGGGCAGGCCAACGACCCCAAAGCCATCAGCCTGATGGCACTGTATGAAGCCAATCTGCGCCCGTTTTTCCCCGAAAATGTTATTGACGAAACAACGGATATGGATGTGCCGCAACTGGGTAAACGCACCGATTTGCGCGACTATCCGTTGGTGACAATTGACGGGGCGGACGCGCGCGATTTCGATGATGCCGTGTTTGCCGAACCCGATCCAGACCCGAAAAACCCAAACGGTTATCATTTGATTGTGGCGATTGCCGATGTCGCGCATTATGTGCGGGCGGGGTCGGCGTTGGATAAGGAAGCCTATCTGCGCGGTAACTCGACCTATTTCCCCGACCGCGTTTTGCCGATGTTGCCCGAAAAGCTCTCTAATGACGTATGTTCCTTGCGGCCCAATGAACCGCGCGCCACACTGGCCGTTCATATGTGGATTGATGATGCGGGCAAATTGCTGCGCCATAAATTTGTGCGCGGGCTGATGCTCTCTCGCGCGCGCCTGACCTATGAACAGGTGCAGCGTGCGCGTGAGGGCGCACCCGATGACACCACGCAACCGCTGATGGACCGCGTTATCACCCCGCTTTATCAAGCCTGGAAAATATTGGATCAGGCCCGCATCAAACGTGGCGCGCTTGATCTTGATTTGCCGGAGCGCAAAATCATCGTCAATGATCAAGGTGAGATGACGGGCGTTGCGGTGCGTGAACGCCTCGACTCCCATAAACTCATTGAGGAATTTATGATTCTGGCCAATGTCGCGGCGGCGGAAGCGTTGGAGGCCAAAACCACCCCTTGTATCTACCGCATCCATGACCGCCCCACGGGGGAAAAGCTGCTCTCGGCCAATAGTTTTCTGGATGCGTTCGGGCTCTCCTTACCCAAAGGGGGGGTGGCAGGGGCGCACCAGCTCAATCATCTGTTGGAAAAGGCGAAAAAACTTCCGATGGGGTTTTTGGTATCAGAAATTATTTTGCGATCACAAGCCCAGGCAGTCTATGACCCCGAAAATATCGGGCATTTCGGGCTGGCTTTGACACGCTATGCGCATTTTACCTCGCCCATTCGCCGCTATGCGGATTTGATGGTTCACCGTGGTCTTATTCGCGCCTATCATCTGGGTGATGGAGGGCTGACCGATCACGAAATGGTGAAAATGGCAGAAATCGCCGAACATATCTCAGGAACTGAGCGCACATCGGCCGAAGCGGAGCGCAATGCCGTTGACAGGTTCACCGCCGCCTATTTGCGCGATAAAATTTCGATGGAGTTTGAAGGGCGGATCAGCGGCGTAACACGCTTTGGACTCTTTATCAAATTGAACACCATTGGCGCGGACGGGTTGGTGCCGATCCGGTCGCTGCCGAGCGATTATTATGTGCATGAGGAATCCCAACATGCGTTGATTGGCACGCGAACGGCCCGCATCTTTCGCCTTGGCGCGCCGGTGTTGATCCGGGTGTTAGAGGCCGACCCGATGACCGGCAGTTCCATTTTTGAACTGGTTGGGGCGCAATTCGGCGCGGATGTTGAGGGGTATCAATCCAATGGTACCATGAGGGTTAAGACGAGAGGTAAGACGGGCGGCAATAGAGGTAATAAGAATTATCACCAAAAGAACAGTAAGGAAAAGGCCCAGACCAACGGAGCGAGAGATCAAAAAAAGTCATCTCATAAAAAACGCTCCAACGCAGACTCCTCTCAATCCCATACCGCGCAGCGTGACGACAACAAGTACCGCGACTCTCATACCTCCTCATCTCGCCCCCAAAAACGCAGCCCCCAACGCAGCAGAAAAGCTCGTAAGCCTGATTTTTAAAACTCAGCCATCTGTGTGCTGAAAGGTTGCAACCAACCTCTGAGGTTACGATAACACCAAGGCCTCCAGCTCGGGTGTTACATCGGGCTTAACACCAAACCATCGCTCAAAACCCGGGCGAGCCTGATGGAGGAGCATCCCAATTCCGGTGACTGCGGTCAGTCCCCTGCACCGCGCTTGTTTTAGTAACTCAGTTTCCAGCGGCGCATAAACAATATCACTCACCACCGCGTTTGCGGGCAATGGGTCCAAATCAATCTCTAACGCAGCCTGTTCCTTCATGCCGAGCGAGGTCGTATTCACCACCACATCGCAACGCGGCAAGAAGTCAGGGATTTCGGACCAGTGGCTGGGGATTATCTCACTCATCCCGTCATATTGATTTGTCAATTCTGCGGATAAGGCCACCGCCTTATCATAGGTACGGTTGACCAAAATGATTTGCTCGACATCCCCTGTCATCAGCGCCCCTACAATAGCCCGCGCGGCGCCGCCCGCGCCCAAAATCATGATTGTTTTATTTCGCCAGCTCAAATCCGGCACATGCGCGGCCATATTTTGCAAAAATCCGAATCCGTCTGTGCTGTCCGCATGAAGACGGCCAGTGTCATCAATGGTAATCGTATTGGCTGCACCGATTTTTTGCGCCAGCTTGCTTCGGCTCACGCATAACTCCAAAATCGATTCTTTGTGCGGCAATGTCACGTTAAAGCCACGTAACCCCGAATCCACCAACCGCGCGACCTCTGATCTCAAGTGCTGTGGCGCGATATCGTACCGCAGATATTCACCCGCAATTCCGTATTTTTTTAACCAATAGCCGTGAATGATCGGCGATCTACTATGCGCAATCGGATGCCCGATGACTCCGGCTTTTAGAATTTTTTCCATCCTGATTTGCTCCTTTTGGGATGAACTATAGCCCAGAGCATTGAAAAAATTCATCTTTTTCTGCGCTTAAATTTCCCCATTAATTTATTTTTATAACATATAAAATTGCACATAATCCTTACTGGACATTAACATAAGCAATGATATTCTTAATATTGCAGAACAACAAAACGTGACAAACGGCGTGGGTGATAATGAAAAAGATTCTTTTGACGATAGTGGCACTGATCTTGATTGGCGGTGTGGGGACTACGGCTTATTTGTTTTTCGGCAAGCCTGCCCAGGCTTCGGTGAGCGCAGAAAACCTTTCCTCTGAAGCGAAGAAAGCAGCTGTAGATAAGAAAAAATCCGAAGAGGATGCTAAGGTTGCCTTTGTGAAAATGGACCCGCTCACTCTGCCGGTGGTGAATGATCAGGGTGTGGTTCAAATTATTAATATTTCCGTAACGCTGGAAGCCGTTGATGCCGAAGCCGCCAAAGATATTGAGCGTTTTGCGCCACGACTTAAAGATGCCTATATCCAAAATATGTATGGCTTGCTGGGTAAAAAAGGCCCTGCTGGTGCGATTGATGCCAATGGCGTGGTTGAGGTCAATCATGTCAAAGAACGGCTTCATATGATTACCACCAAAATTTTAGGCGAGGAAAAAGTGCGTGATGTGCTGTTGCAATCCGTTCAACAACGCCGGGTTTAAGGTTATGATCTTGCGGATTTCCTTGTCTGTTTTTCCTTAGAGTTTATTTCTCCTTTGTTACTCTTTCTATGTTTCCACATAGTGTGAGCCCTCTGAACCTTTACCCCCGCGCAAGCGGGGTATTTTTTACGATGATTTAAAACGGGAACTTAATAGCTCCCAAATTTCAAATTGTTCCGAACCCCCGTAGTAGAAAAAGTCGAACTTGTGAGGCTTTTTCGCATATACAGGGTCCGGCGACTGCACCATGACCCCGTATAAGTTCACGGATCAAGTGCAACACCTTATACAGGAGTTGCAATGGAAAGGAAAAGATATGGTCAGCTCAACCTTACAGAGCGAATAGAGCTTTACCGCAAAATCTTTGGGACGATCCCCATCGACAATCAGTCGCGAATTAAAATGCACTGGCAGGGACGGATATATTCCGCCAACTACCTGAAAACAAAAGAAGAGCCATTACTTCGATCATGGCCAAGAGTTTAGGCATCACGCGCACCTTAAGGGGTATTCACCTAATATTTCCACACAAAAACGCAATGGATTTTACGGTATATTTTTTTAATATACCGTTTTTTTATTAAAGAAGCTCTTTGAACTGCTCTAATTCACCGGTACCCGTGCCCATAAATCTGATGAACACCTCTATCTATATTACCAGTATTTATTGAGTTGGATATAAGAGCGCAAAGAGCAAAAATCCACGCTCTCCGCTCTCAATCATCCAAAAGCTTGGGAACGAACTGAGTTCAGGTCTTGATCCACCGAGCATTGAAAACACCACATAAACTTACATATGTTGTGATGCTAACAATATAAATGGCCCTCAATCATTATTTTGGCATGACCGCCTATTGTAACTTTCGAAGATGATGCGTTGACTTCGATAACGGAAGGCAAGTTGACAATATGTCCTTGCTCAAAGACCAGGTGCAGGTATTCTTGATGAT